>JANWYL010000006.1 GCA_025056955.1 Sandaracinaceae bacterium
CCCCCACTGTGCACAACCAGCGGCCGCCCAGGCATCGCCCCCGGGCCCCGAACCCTCGTTCCCTACACGACGCTCGTCCGAGCCGGGTGCTCTTCGCGCTGCCAGGTCGAGCGAGGGTGGCGCTGCATGGGTGCACCTTCTGTGTGCAATGCCCAGTGCGGTGATGGCGTTGTGGCAGTTGGTCGTGAAGAGTGCGACGACATGAACACAATGGACAACGACGGGTGCTCGTCGCGCTGCCAGGTCGAGCGAGGGTGGGCGTGTGAGGGGGAGCCTTCAACATGCACAACCGGTTGCGGTGATGGGGTTGTCGCTGGTGCTGAAGGGTGCGATGATGGAAACCTGATGAGCGGCGATGGTTGCAGTGAGGAGTGTCGCGAGGAGAGGGGTTGGTATTGTGCAGGCATGCCATCCATGTGTGAGACCCGCTGCGGAGATGGCGTGGTTGTGGCCAGCCGCGAAGCATGCGATGATGGGAATGTGGTTGATGGCGATGGGTGTTCTCGGACGTGCGAGGTGGAAGGCGGATGGAGCTGCAGTGGTTCACCCTCTGTGTGCATGGACATGAGGGATGGTGGTGTTGTGATGGTTGATGGAGGAGGAATTGGTGATGCTGGAGTGGGTGATGCTGCGGTCGGTGATGGTGGTTTGGTATCGGATGTTGGCCTGAGGGGTGCCGCGGGGGGAGAGGATCGTTTGGGGGGAGTGGCCGGTGGAGCGTGTGGGTGCCGCACCCATCGTTCCCAAGGTGCTCCTGGTGCAACTCTTTTGATCCTCCTCGCAGTGCTCGTCGCGCTCGCAAGGAGGCGGCGCATCGCCTGAGTCAACCCTCGCTTTCCTCCCGCAAGAGCATCCCGAGGACATCCCGCTCGACTCTTTGCACCTTGCGCAAGGCCTGGCTGAGAGGAATCTGCCCCAAAGCAACCGCTTCTTCGAGCTCGCGGTAGGCGGAGTGCTTGCTTATGGCCTTGCGCAAAAGAGAAAGCCAGCGGGCCTCAAGCTCTGCCTTAAGCGCCTCACGGCGCTGCGAGGCGCGCAGGCGTTCAAGCCCCCCATTTGATTCAAGGAATTGGCGGTGAGCGAGCACATCTTCCCAAAGGCGCTCGATGCCCTTGCCTTCGATGGCGCTTGTGATGTGGACGGGTACCCTCCACCCCTCCGTGGGTGGCGTCACCCAACGAAAGGTGCTTTCGAGGGCCGCGCGAGCGCGTTCGGCGGCTTCGCGGAAATTGCCATCGGCCTTGTTGATCACAGCGATATCGACTGCCTCAAGAATCCCTCGCTTGATGCCCTGAAGTTCGTCGCCAGCGTTTGGCACCGTGAGCCAAATGAAGGTATCGACGAGGGAGCGAACGGCGACTTCTGACTGCCCAACGCCCACTGTCTCGACGAAGACAACATCAAACCCACCTGCTTCGAGCACCGTGATCGCGTCGCGGCTGTGGGGAGCAACACCTCCAAGCAGCCCTCGGGACGCCGTCGGCCGAATGAAGGCCCGCTCCTCCTTGGAAAGACGCGTCATTCGGGTTTTATCGCCCAAAATGCTCCCTCCGCTCCGAATGCTCGAGGGGTCGACCGCCAAAACCGCCACCCGATGGCCGCGGCCAATGAGCCACATGCCAAGGGCTTCGAGCAAGGTGCTTTTCCCAGCCCCCGGCGCCCCACTCAACCCAATCCGCATCGATTTTCCAGACCACGGCAGAAGCCTTTCGAGCAAAGCCTCGGCCAGCGCCCGGTCAGTCTCGCGGTCGCTTTCGACCAAGGTGATTGCCCGGCCGATCATCGCGCGGTCCGATGCACGTACCCCATCGACAAGGCTATCAAGCGAAGGCCAAGGCATTTACCCCTCGCGCTGTTCTAGAAGGGCTTCTTCCTTCGCCAAATCGGCCTCAAGAAGATCGAGAAGAACGCGCGCGGTTTCGGCGATTGGAGTGCCAGGGCCAAAAATCGCAGAAGCCCCCGCCCGACGCAACGCCTCATGGTCCTCGGGCGGAATGACCCCTCCGACAACAATGCGAATATCTGGACGCCCGAGGCGCTCAAGGGCCCCTTTGAGTTCTGGGACGAGGGTGAGGTGCCCTCCGGCCAGGGTGCTCACACCAACCACGTGCACATCGTTTTCAACCGCCTGCCGAGCAGATTCTTCAGGGGTCTGAAAGAGCGGCCCCACATCCACATCGAAGCCCAGGTCAGCAAGTCCTGTCGCCACCACTTTCTGGCCGCGGTCGTGGCCATCTTGGCCCATTTTTGCGATGAGAATGCGTGGCCTTCGGCCGCTGCGCTCGGCAAAGGCTTGGCTGCGTTTTCGGATGGATTCGAGCAAGGCCTGCTGGCTGCCTTGGCTCCTCGCTTCTTGAAGGTAAACCCCTTGGACGACATCAACAGGGGCTTCATAGCGGCCAAAGACCTCAACCAGCGCATCGGTCATCTCGCCGACTGTGGCTCCAGCACGGGCTGCCTCGATGCTGAGCTCAAGCAGGTTTGCACCGCGCCTTGCCCCCTCCGTCAGGGCGTGAAGGGCCTCTTCAACGCGCCGCTGGTTGCGGCTGGCCTTCAGGGCCTTGAGGCGAGCGATTTGGGCCTCGCGCACAGCGTGGTTATCGATGCGAAGCACGGGCACTTCCACTGAAAAAGGCGGGGGATAGCGGTTGACGCCGACAATCACCTGAGCACCCGAATCGATGCGGGCCTGGATGCGGGCTGCCGATTCCTCAATTCGGCGCTTGGGAATGCCAGCCATGATCGCTCGGGTCATCCCGCCCAAGGCCTCGATTTCAGCGATGTGCTCTCGGGCTTTCTGGGCAAGCGCTGCCGTGAGCCCTTCGATCAGGGCGCTTCCACCCCACGGATCAGCGACGAGCGTGGTTCCCCCTTCCTCACGCAAAACCAGTTGGGTGTTTCGAGCAATCCGCGCGCTCTCTTCAGTGGGAAGGGCCAAGGCCTCGTCAAGGGAATTGGTGTGAAGGGACTGGGTTTGGCCAGCTGTCGCCGCAAAGGCCTCAATGCAAGTCCGAACCACGTTGTTCCAAGGGTCTTGAGCAGTCAGGCTCCACCCCGAAGTCTGGCAATGGGTGCGGAGCATGGCACTCCGGATGTCACGAGGGCCGAAAGGCATCACCAACTCGTACCAGAGAAGGCGGGCCGCACGAAGCTTTGCAATCTCAAGGTAGGTATCCATTCCAATTGCAAAAAAGAAAGAAAAGCGCGGTGCAAATTCGTCGATTTCAAGGCCTGCCCGAAGCCCCGTCCGGAGGTACTCCAGCCCATCGGCCAAGGTGTAAGCAAGCTCAAGGTCCACCGAAGCCCCCGCCTCCTGCATGTGATAGCCCGAAATCGAAATCGAATTCCATTTGGGCATGTGCTTCGAAGTGAAGGCAAAAATATCGCCAATGATCCGCATCGATGGTTCGGGCGGAAAGATGTAAGTGTTCCGAACCATGAATTCCTTGAGGATATCGTTTTGAATCGTGCCCGAAAGCTTATGGGGGGGAACTCCCTGCTCTTCGGCAGCCACAATGAAAAGGGCCATGATTGGCAAAACGGCCCCGTTCATCGTCATCGATACGCTGATTTGATCAAGCGGGATGCCATCGAAAAGGATGCGCATGTCGAGGATCGAATCGATGGCAACCCCAGCCATCCCCACGTCTCCACGTACCCTGGGGTGGTCGGAATCATAGCCGCGGTGTGTGGCCAGATCAAAAGCCACAGAAAGCCCTGTCTGGCCAGAAGCCAAGGCCTTTTTGTAGAAGGCGTTTGTCTCTTCTGCGGTCGAAAAACCCGCATACTGCCGAATGGTCCAAGGGCGCTCGACGTACATGGTCGGATAGGGCCCCCGCACAAAAGGAGGCTCTCCGGGCATTTTGCCAAGATGGGGCAAGCCCAAATCGAGCTTGGGGAAGCGAGGAACAAAGATCCCTCCTGGCCCCTTACGGCCTTCGCCCCCTTCAAGGCCTCGAGGAGGGAAAGATCCGGGAAGGGCGTCAAAATCGATGTCTGCAAGGTTGATGTCTTTGAGCGAATTCATGAGTGCCCCTCCCTGTAAAGAGCCCTGGCAAAAGCCAAAAGATCACAACCCTGAAAGAGAAATGCCCTGATTCCCACTGCGCGGAGCGCTCCTTCAAGGGCACCCGCCTTGCCAGCAAGGGCAACAGGCACAGAAAAAGGCCGAAGCGAGGCAAGCTCTGCAAAACGCTTGTCTTCTGTGCAGATCACAAAAGCATCCGCCCCCTCGGGCAAAGGACGCGCAGGGTCCCACTCAAAAATCAGAGGTTCGATGCCAAGCACGCGCAACCTCTCTTCGATAAAGGCAAGACGGGCGTGAAGAAGCCCAGGATCCCCCCACCGCAAAATCCCTGTCGGGCGAACCCACTGGCCCTCCCGGAGGGCTTCGATCCAGGCCGTTTCTCTCCGCACAGCGCTCCAGATTGGAAGAAGGGGGCCCAGCATCGGCGCATCGCTTCGGGCAAAAGCAGTTGCGCCAATCCGCAGAGGCCTGCCCCGAAGGGCCAGCTCATCAAAGCGCACGCTTTCGGAGCCAACGCGCTTGCGCACCCACTCGACTGCTTGCGAAGCACCACCCATCCGCTCGATCTCCCGCACAAGCTCCCACGCCTTCCGAGCCAAAGCCTCGGTCCATTCCTCAATCGCATAAGCGCCAAAAAGCGGGTCGTCCACCAAAGCCAGGTGGGCTTCAAGATCAGCAATGAGCCCCGTCGTCGCGCTCAAGCGCAAAGCCCTCGAACGCACCTCAGGACCCCCTGGCGCAAGCACATCGTAAGGGGCCACTCCCACAAAATCCGCACCCCCAAAAATCGAAGCGAGCGCCGAAAGGGTTGCCCGAAGCGCGTTGGTCTCAGGCTCAATCCGCGAATAGGAAACCAGGCTCGTCCGCGCCCATATCCGGACACGCAGCGCCCGCCCAAGGAACAACGCAACCCGCTCAGCCAGCATTCGAATTGCCCGAAGCTTCGCCACTTCCATATACACTTCGGGGCCAACTGCCACCGCAATTGGCGAGCACCCCCCCTGCCTCAGTCTCTCAACAAAGCGGGCAATCACTACCCCAACCTCTGTGGGAATCGATCCACCTCCCTCGTGACAATCGATGGCGTGGACCAGCTCCACACCACCCGCAACCAGCCCTGCCACAGCTCCGTCCTTCCTCCACTCAACACATGCAGCACCATCCTCTTTGAGTTGCACTTCACCCTCTCTTACCAACCATCTCTCCACATCCAACCCATCGAGAGCTTTTGCCGCAATACCTTCTGGTTGTTCGGGACCAACAACGATACCCCATCGCACACCCCCTTCGCGGTATAGGGGTAGTGGGGTGCGGCGGTAACCACCCTCACACACCCGAAGCCTTAACCCACTCCAAGGGTGTTCCCTTAGGCCCTGGTCTTTCACCTGCTCCCTTCCCTCGACCGTGCTCATCGCTTCTCACGATAGTGAAACTTCACCCACACGTCCACAACCCACCACTCCCCGTCACCATTGCTGATTGCCGCCCACCTTTCAATTCATGCAACTTCAAAGCAAATTCTGGACTTGCTCTCGAAAAGCCTCGATTTCCTGCTTGAGGTCAATGATGAGCCAAATGAGTTCAGGATCGGCAGACTTTTGGCCCATGGTGTTGGCCTCGCGGAGAAGCTCTTGACCTAAAAATTCAAGCCGTTTACCAATGCCCTCTCCCTTTTCACTCTTGATGGTGCGCCTGATCTCCGCAACATGGGCCTGGATGCGGGCACACTCCTCTGAGATGTCTAGCCTTTCAGCCCAAGCCGCCGCCTCCTCTTCGAGGCGCACGCGGTTCCATGAGAGGCCCTCTAAGAAGGCTTTGGTGCGCTCGAGCCAGCGGGCACGCAAGGCCTGGGCAACCAGGGGGCTTTTGGCGACCACCTGGCCCGTGAGCCGCTCGATGGCGCAAAGCCTCGATTCGATCTCGGCCTGAAGGGCACTCCCCTCTCGTACCCGGGCACAATCGAGATCTCCAAGGGCCATATCCAGCGCTTCCCTCAACGCTCCTCCCAGGAACCCCTTTGAAATTCGCTTTTTTTGTAAAATCGGCAAAGCCAATAGCCCCCCTAACCCAATCGGCTCATCAATACCCAGTGTTGCCTGGAAGCGCTTGAGCGAGTGCACCAACTGCCCAAGCATCTCCCAGTCAAAGGTCTCCTCCGCACCAAGCCCATCGACCCATGCGCTCACATCCACACGCCCCCTGATCACCGCCTTGCGAACCCTCTCTTCGATCATGCTTGTGCACTCAAAAAGCGGCTCTTCAGCGCGTACGCGGATATCGAGATGGCGGTGGTTCAAGGCACGGATCTCAACCCGAACGCAAACACCTTTCCCCTCAACAAAGGCGTGGCCCTGACCAAAACCGGTCATCGAACGGAGCATAGAGGCCCCTTCAGGATTCATTGAGCCGGCGCACCCGTTTGATCTCGGCCATCAGGCGAGCGTACTCCTGCTCAAAAGCCAAAGTGCCTTCTTCAAGATGCTTGAGCCTCTTCCGCACTTCCCGGTCAAGGCTCTCCTCGATGTCGAGGTGCTTTCGGAGCACGGCAGTGATCTTGGTTCGGAGCACCTTATCGTCAGCGTAGATCTCCTCAACGTGCTGGCTGTGAAAGAGCATTTCAAGAATTTGCTCGACCAGGTAGGGCAAAATCTCATCGCCTATTGGGACGTTGCGCTCGCGCGCAACCACGCTCTTCATCCGGCCAAGTTCGGTGGCCGGCATCTTTCGGCGCTCGAGCCTGTCCTTGGCTTCGTCGAGTACGAGCTTTTCTTGGCGAAGGTATTCTTTGAGCACCGCCTCGATGTCAAGCTGGACTTCACTTGGCAGACTCGACTCGATGTCGCGGGAACGAAGCAGGGACTGAGTGATTTCTGTGGCGATGGGCGTAACAAGACCCCTGTACAGGCGCATGGGAACATAGCAGTTTACCGCTCCCCCTTCGAGAGTCCACCCCATTTGGTAACTAGGAGCCACCCCCTTCGCGCTCCAAGCGCTCACGCATCCTCCGAATCAATTCTCCCCAGCCATGCTCGCTGATGATGCGGTCGAATTGATTGCGGTAGTTGCGAAGAAGAGACACCCCATCCGTGATCACATCAAAAACGCGCCATTTGTTGCCCTCTTGGCGCATGGCGTAAACGATTTCAATTGGGGCCTGCCGCCGCTCCTTTCGAGAGCGGGCTTCGGTCCGAACCATCTTGCCTTCCGCGCTCTCCTTCTCGTCGAGGTAGCGCACTTCATAGTCCAAGATGCGTTCGAGGTTGGCCTCGTAGTTGCGCTCGACGAGCTTGCGCAAAAGCTCCACAAACTCGCGGCGCTCGTTTTCACTTCTGGCCTCCCAATGGGCTGCAAGGGCACGGCGTGCAAGTTCTTCGTAGTCCAAAAGCTCGGACAAAATGCGCCGCACCTCTTCGCGCCGCGCCTTTGATCCCTCGCCTCCTCCTTCTTTAAGCAGGCGACTCACTTCTTCGTGACGGGCTTGGAGGTAGCGGCCTGCAGGCCCCACTTGGGCAAAGCAAGGAAAGGTAAGCAACCACGTGGCCAACGCACCCAAAGCCAGGATCCGCGCCCTCACCATAAAACCATTTTCTCAGACGAATGACCCGAGATTTCCTTCAATTCCCCTCAAAGCCTTGGCCTCAGCGGTTGGCGATGTGGATCGCCTCTCCGAGGGCGTGCTTAAAGCTCTCCATCACCGCCTCGCCAAGGGTCGGGTGCGGGTGAACGGTGAGGGCCACATCTTCAGCATGGGCGCACATCTCGATGGCCAAAGTGGCTTCACTGATGAGATCCGATGCCTCAGGGCCGACAATCCCCACACCCAAAACCTCATGGGTGTCTGCATCGACCACGGTCTTGACAAAACCCTCAGTTTGCCCCACAGCCATGGCCCGGCCAGAGGCTGAAAAGGGGAATTTTCCGATCCGCACCTTGCGGCCCTGGGCCTGGGCTTCTCGTTCCGAAAGGCCAACCGTAGCGATTTCAGGCTCAGTGAAGATCGCAGCTGGCATCGCTCGCCAATCGCGGGCCGACTTGTGGCCTGCAATCACTTCAGCAGCAATCTCTCCCTCCTTGCTCGCCTTGTGGGCAAGGTAGCCGCCACCAACGACATCACCTATCGCATAAATGCCAGAAACATTGGTCTCCATCCGATCGTTGACGATGATGTGCCCCTTGGCATCAAGGCGCACACCCAATTCTTCAAGCCCAATCCCTTTTGATGCGGGACGAAAACCAACCGCAACCAAAACCCGCTCTGCCATCACCTCTCGCACCCTACCTTCTGGATCCTCGATGATCACCCGCGCTCGATTTCCTTCTCGCTTGGCTTCGCGCACCTTGTGCCGAAGGAGAAGCTCACCCCCTCCTTTGGTGAAAGCCTTCTCCACCACCTTGGCGAGATCGGCATCGACTGAACCAAGGATTTGCTCCGCGATTTCAACCACAATCACCTTCATGCCAAGGCGCTGATACACCATCCCGAGTTCCATGCCGATGACCCCGCCACCAATCACAACCATTGTGCCAGCTGCTTCTGTGAGTGAAACAGCCTCCTTGGCAGTGATGATCACTTCACCATCAACAGGTACCCCTGGAAGGTGAACCACTTCTGCACCAGTTGCAACGATGATCCCGCGACGGGCCTCGTGAAGCTCTTTTTCACCAGTGGGGCGGGTGATTTCCACGGCATGGGCGCTCACAACCCTCGCCGTTCCCTTTCGAATTTCGCCCCCCGAGCCTTTGACCAGCGCAGAAATCCCCCCTGTCAGGCGCTTGACAATCCCGTTTTTCCATTCCTGCATCTTGACGAGGTCGACGGCAAGCCCGCTCACGCTGATGCCCATGGTCGATGCCTTGCGGATCTTTTCGACAAGCCCAGATGCCGCAATCAAGGCCTTCGAAGGGATGCACCCCCAGTTCAGGCAGACCCCGCCAATGTCTTCTTTTTCGACGCACAAGGCCTTGAGGCCGAGCTGTCCTGCTCGAATGGCTGCAACGTAGCCCCCAGGGCCGCTCCCAATCACGATCACGTCATGGATTTGGTTGCTCATAGGACTTCCTCAAGAATGGGGAGCTTCGAGCGCTCGAGGCAAGCCCAAAAGCGCTTCGCGCTCTTCTTTGAGATGCCACGGCAAAGGAGCAGCATAGACGTCTTCAAAGAGGCTTTCGCGAGGCGGCAGCGGCATGCCTTCAACGGCCCTTATCGCTTCTTCAAGCTCCCGGGAAAGCTCCTCCTCAATTGCGCTCTTTTGGGCATCATCAAGAAGCCCCCTTTGTCTGAGAAAACGCTCAAGGCGCACAATCGGATCGCGCTTTTCCCACTCCGCCACTTCCGCATGAGATCGATAGCGGGTTGGATCATCGCTCGAGCTGTGCGGCCCCATGCGATAGGTCAAACACTCGATAAAAGTTGGCCCTCCTCCTTTTCGGGCCCGCTCCACTGCTTGGCGAATCGAAACGTAGGAGGCAAGGACATCGTTCCCGTCAACCCTTACGCCAGGGAGGCCATAGGCCTTGGCCTTGATTGCAATCGTCCGAGAGGCGCTTTGCTTTGAAACAGGGACGCTGATTGCCCACTGGTTGTTTTGGCAAATCAAAACCACAGGAGGGCGCTCGATGGCAGCAAAATTCATGGCCGAGTGAAAATCGCTTTCGCTGGTTGCGCCATCTCCCAAAAAAGCGAGAACAACAGTGGGATCCCCTCGCCGCTTTGCCGCCATGGCTGCGCCAACGGCCTGAGGCAACTGCGTTCCGATGCAGGAGCTCCATGCCACCTGGTTTACTGCCCGCCCCGCCTGGTGACTTGGCATCTGCCGGCCCTTTTGAAGGTCTGCCTCATTCCCATAAACTTGGGCAAGCCAAGTCACAAGGGGGAAGCCTCGGACCAGCATGATCGCGCTCTCTCGCAATGCAGGAAAAACCCAATCCTGGGCCTCAATCGCAAGGCCAGAAGCCACTGGCACAGCTTCCTGCCCTGTGATTGTTCCGTAAAACCCGATTTTTCCTTGCCTTTGCTTCGCGAGCATCCGCTCATCGATGCGCCGAATCCGAAGCATCTCGCGAAACATCCGCAAAAGAAGAGACTGCTCGAACTCAAAGCCTTCCCGAGTGAGAAAGCCTTCTTCGTTCAAAATTTGGAAAAGACCAAGCGCCGGCTCTTCCCTCTCGTCCACCAACTCCATCGCGGAGCATCCTAGTGCGCTTGAATGCAAAGGCAACGCTTTGGGTCAGTGTTCAACATCCAGCGTGCTACGGATGCCTCCGAAAGCGTGACGGAAAATCGTTTCTTGCCACCCTTTCGCGAAGCTCTTTGTTGTCAGGGTGAAGCGCAAGGGCCCTTTGGATCAGGACCTCTTCGCTTTCGACCCGGTTTGGATCAGGGAGACAACACTCCACAGGGCAGACGGCTTGGCAGGCCTCGTAGTCATGGAAGCCCACGCATTCAGTGCAAAGATCCGGGTTGATGACGTAGATTTCTTCGCCAGGGCCAGGGCTAATTGCGCCATTTGGACACTCGGGCTCGCAAGCCCCACAGTTGATGCAATCGTTGGTGATGTGTGTCGCCATTGCGTCGCGAATATGGGGACGAGATTCCAAAAGTCAAAGGGTAACTAGCGCAGTTCAAGTTGCCTCCGAAGGGTTCCGCGAATCTGACCGCGGGCATCAAAAGTCGTGATTTCGAAGTTCCGCAACCCAAGGGCATTGAACTCAGTCCGTACCGCCAAGCGGCTGCTCCTTGTGCTTCCGCTTTCCCCATCCCTCAGGAGATGGCCATCGGCCCGGACTTCGATGGCAGCCACTTCTCGCGGAGCTCTCTCGAGGCCGATCTCGTAGGTTCCCCTCCCCTCTTGCCAGATGTAAACCGCCACACCAGGGACACTGTCGATTATGCCATTTCCATAGGCCACAAGTTCCTCCCGATCATCCAAGCCAAGCACCTCGATGAGGCGCCCTGTGCGCTCGACCTGGAAGCGATAGGTGGTTGGGAAGTCTGGGCCTGCGGCACGGCTTGAACGGCCAATCACGTAGCCATCAACTCGGTAAATCACGCGAACCACGCGTTCAGGGGCGCGGGCGCTAAAGCGATAGGTGCCGCCGGGTTCACGACGCCATGAGAAGGCGATTGGAGCGAGCGAGGAGGAAGGGGCGCTGCTTCCTCCATCGAGCCAAAACGAGGCTCCCCCCATCTCGTTCCAAATCTGAACAGTGTAGTCACGGTAGCGTGCGTAGCGCTGCCTATAGCAGCTGTATTCGGGCGCACAGCCGTTGTAGAGATGGGTCACCGTTTGAATCCAGGGGCGGAAGCGATCGTTATCGATCCGCACCCCATTCATCCACTCGATGGCTTGGGCGCGAGTGGAAACGCCAGAGATATAAGGCGAGCGAATGACCATGTCGATGACAAAATCAATCGCTGCTTCGATGTTCCCCTCAAGGCTGAGAATGCGCCGCCCCTCACGCCTGAGCGTGTCATCGTGATCCCCTGCATCGAATTGAAACATCCCAAGCCCGCCCTCTCGAAGATGGCAAGGCCCATCCCCTGCCCCGGCCACAACTGGCCCGTTACAATCGGCCGAGTGCGGACCTTGGCACGCCCAACGGAGCTCAGACCAGCAATGGGCCAGCTGGGTTTCGGCATCGGCAATCCCCGCAAGCAAGAACCCACTCCGCAAACCATTCCGCCGAGCCACATCGCGGATCAGCGTGGCCCGCGACCGACGTTGCGCCCGCGACAGGGCTGCCTCTTCTTGGTCGATGTCTTCCTCAAGTTCGTTGTCCAAGTCCTCGCCGAGCTGATTCACACAAGCAGAGAGCGCAAAGAGCGAGCACCAAAACAGGGAAGAGGTGGAGAGGCGGAGCATGTGGGTCCTTCTGGGCAATGCCAGTGCCATCGCTTCTCAGGAGGCCCCGTCACAAAGAGCCAATAAACTCTCAGGCCAGGCAATCAGCCTTAGCGCATCTCTCTGCCAAGGCAGATGTGACAAGGTGTCTCAGTTGTGTTCATCTTTTGAACACACCCCATGCCAGTTTTGGAAGCTGCTTTTTCTCGTGCGGATGGTTTAGGATTGAGCGCTGTGTCACCCAACGACGTGCGGACTTCTCAGGAAGCTCCTCAAGCTGCTCCTTGCGAGGCCGAGCTCACCCTTCGGGCCGTGCTCACAGGTGCCCTCCTTGGAGGCGTGCTTTCCCTTTGCAACATCTACAGTGGCCTTCGGATTGGCTGGGGCTTTAACATGTCGATCACGGCAGCCCTGCTTGGATGGGGGATTTGGTCACTTGCAAAGGCAGGGGGAAGCCGCCCTTTCACCAAGCTCGAAAACAACTTGAATCAAACAGCCGCAAGCGCCGGGGCATCGATTTCCTCAGCAGGTTTGGTTTCCGCAATCCCCGCCTGGACCCTCATGACTGGCGATGAGCTCAGCTGGCCGGCGCTGGCCCTTTGGACAGGAACGATTGGGCTCCTTGGTGTCGTGGTTGGCATCGGCCTCCGTCGACAGATGATTGAAGTGGATCGCTTGCCCTTTGCCTCTGGCATCGCGTCGGCAGAAACGCTCGACAAAATCCACGGAAGCGGAGCAGAGGGTGCCAAAATCAAGCTCTACGCACTTGTGGGGGCAGGATGTGTCTCTGCCGCAATTAAACTCCTCGCTCACCTTCTCAAGCTCAAGCCCTTCGGAATCCCAGGAACGATTGGGATTGGCAAAGGAGCCCGCGCCACGCTCATGAACTTGACGATCGGGATCGATCCATCCCCCCTCATGGTTGCAGTTGGTGCGCTTGGCACGCTTAGGACAGGCATCACCTTGCTTCTTGGAAGCCTCGTGAGTTGGGGTGTGATCGCACCCAAAATCATTGAGCTTGGTTGGTGTGAACGTGGCCCAGCACAGCCAGATGAAGCGTGGTTTGCACCTGTTGTCAAATGGATGCTCTGGCCAGGGGTGGCGATGATGGTGACGAGCTCACTCACTTCGGTTGCGTTTTCATGGCGATCATTCGTCCGCGCCTTCCGTGGGGGAAGAATTGAAAACGATCAACCTTCAGCAACCCAGGAGGAATTGCCAAAGGTGAAGGGGCCCGATGTCGCACCCTCAGAGCAGCGCTTTCTCCTCATCGGAATCACCATCCTTTGTGCTGTCACCCAATGGTATCTCTTTGCAATTCCACTTTGGATGGGAGTATTTTCAACGGTTGTCACCTTCGTGCTTGCGACTGTTGCAGCCAGGGTATCTGGCGAAACAACCGTCACACCAGTGGGTGCGATGGGAAAGGTGACGCAGCTTTTGTTCGGGTTGATCAGGCCAGGTGATGCCACAACCAACCTCATGACAGCGAATGTCACAGGGGGTGCGGCAAGCCAAACTGCGGACTTGCTTCACGATCTCAAAGCAGGCCTTCTTCTCGGTGCCTCGCCGCGTGCCCAGGCAATCGCGCAAAGCGCAGGGGTATTGGGTGGAGCGCTCATCGGATCAGCAGGGTACTTGATCTTGATTCCAGAGCCCAAGCGGATGCTCCTCACTGAGGATTGGCCTGCGCCAGCGGTTGTCACCTGGCGAGCAGTGGCAGAGCTTTTCGCCAAAGGCATCGAAGCCATGCCACAGGGGGCCATCGAAGCGATGGTGGTTGGTGGTGCCTTGGGTGTGATCCTCAGCGTTCTCGAAAAGACCTTGCCTGGGCGCTACCGCCTCTTTGTGCCAAGCCCTGCGAGCCTTGGACTTGCCTTCGTCATCCAAGCGTGGACTTGCCTGAGCCTCTTTGTCGGCTCGCTCATCGGGTGGGCCCTTCGGCGGTGGGCGCCTCGGTGGTCCGAAGCAATGCTCACCCCAATCGCCTCAGGGGTTGTGGCTGGAGAAAGCCTGATGGGTGTTGGCATCGCGGTCCATTCGATCTTTTCCAGCTGAGACATGCGGCATGCTGTGCCCAAGCCGCCTGTTTTTGTGTTACCTTTTGACTTATGGCTTCTCACCTCCTCGCAATCGACCAAGGCACGACAGGGAGCACGGTGCTCCTTGTCGGCAAAGAAGGCCGTGTTCTTGCCAAAGCCACAGAAGAATTCCCGCAACATTTCCCAAGGCCTGGGTGGGTCGAGCATGAAGCCGAGGAGATCTGGCAAAGCGTGCTTCATGCCATCGAGAGGGCATACCGAGAAAGCGGCCTCAAACCAAGCGAATGCGAGGGAATAGGCATCACCAACCAGCGCGAAACCACTTTGATTTGGGAGCGGCGGAGCGGAAAGCCCATCCATCGGGCGCTCGTGTGGCAAGACCGCCGAAGCGCCCCACAGTGCCAGGCCCTCCGCGAAAAAGGCCACGAAGATTTTGTGAGAACGCGCACAGGGCTTGTGATTGATCCTTATTTCAGCGCGACCAAAATCGCGTGGCTTCTCGATCATGTGGATGGGGCAAGGGCACGGGCCGCGCGAGGGGAGCTCGCTTTTGGAACGGTTGATACCTTCCTCGTCTGGCGCCTTTCAGGCGGTGCGGTTCACGTTACCGATCCTTCGAATGCCTCGCGCACCTTGCTTTACGATCTCGAAAAGGGCGCCTTTTCCCAGGAACTCGCAAGCCTTTTTGATGTTCCTTTCGAGATTCTGCCCTCGATTGCATCGAGCAGTGAGATCTATGCGAAAACAAAGGGAGTTCCAGGGCTTCCCGATGGGATTCCAATCGCTGCGATTGCAGGAGATCAACAAAGCGCCCTCTTTGGCCAAGGTTGTTTTGATGAGGGGGAAGCCAAGTGCACCTATGGTACAGGTGCCTTTCTTTTGGTGCAAAGCGGGGAACGAATCGTCCGCTCTTCGCATGGGCTTTTGAGCACAGTCGCTTGGAAGCTTGGGCAACGCACTTTCTACGCACTTGTGGTTAAACGTTTTGTGGCCGGGGCCCTGACCCTGGGGCTCCGAGATGGTCTCGGGCTCATCCAAAACGCAAATGAAATCGACTCGCTTGCAGGCAGTGTTGAGTCAAGCGAAGGGGTGGTGTTTGTGCCGGCGCTCACTGGCCTTGGGGCTCCCCATTGGGATCCAGATGCAAGGGGGCTGATCCATGGAATCACGCGCGGAACCACAAAGGCCCACATCGCAAGGGCTGCCCTCGAAGGCATCGCCTTTTCAGTCGCCGATCTCGTCCAAGCAATGGAAGCCGATATGGGCCGCCCGATCGCCCATCTGCGGGTCGATGGGGGGGTGAGCCAAAGCCGGATTCTGCTTGCTTTTCAAGCCGATTTGCTCAATGCAGTGATCGAAAAGCCCGAATCGATCGAAAGCACGGCCCTTGGAGCCGCTTTCCTGGCAGGCCTGGCTGTGGGCTTTTTTTCAGGGTTAAGTGAGCTTCGAGGGATCATATCCATCGCTGAGCGGTACAATCCAAGGATTGGGGCTCAAGAACGCCAAAGCTTGCGGCTTCGGTGGATGGATGCGATTGAGCGCACCCGCTCCTCCCTTCGACGCACTCAAAGGCTTGGTGAACAATGATATTGCTTTGCTTGGATTGCGTTGGTTCATTTTGAAACCTTGACCGAACATCGTGTGTTTGAAACGCCATGTCCAGTGACACAAAATCCACACCACCAAAGCGTAAAGTCCCAATTTCTTGGGAAGCCCTCGAGGATGCTTTCGAAAACAACGCTCCCTCTGTCCACTCCTACCTGCACCTGGAAAGCGGTGAAGTGATCCGGCTTGTGGATGGGGTGGCCGATCCGGCCACTCACCAAAGGATTGCTTCAGACCCCTCATACCTTCGCATTGAAGCGGTGAGTTCCCGCGAACAATACCGATGGATGGAACGCTTCATCGCTTCTATCGAAAACGCTGAGTTGCGCGAGCGGCTCGTGGGCTCAATCACCGGAAAAGGAGCCTTCCGCCGCTTCAAAGATGCCCTCATGGCATATCCAGTGGAGCGAGAGCGATGGTTCACTTTTCGCTCTGAGCGCCTCCGTGCATGCATCGAGCAGTGGCTCAACACCCACGGGATTGAACCCATCCCCCCGAATGACTGGAGGGTGCCAAGTGTGGAAGAAATCCAAGAGAAGCTAAGCGAAGAAGAACGGCAGGCCAAGCGCTTTCGCTTGCACACGCCCGAGCAACAGCGGCGGCGCTTGATTGAGCTCATCGAGTTTTTGCCCCCAAGAGAACTCGAGTTTGCAATTGCGTTTTTGGAGTTTCTAAAAGAACGGAAGCACTTGTTTTCCAAATACCGCTGGCGTTCAGAGGAAGACAACACCCAAGACGATGCATTCGAAAAAAACACCGCAGTGGATCGAGCCAGTGAAAGCGAGTAGGCTTTCTTGTGAGGGGAGCAAAACCGAGCAAAGGCCTCGCAGTCCTTGCCCTGGCGTTGGGATTTGCAGCTGCGAAAGCTCGAAGTGCACGTGCAGAGGAGCCGGTAGAGGCTCTCCTCGCAATTGTTGGGAAACTTGGCACCCACCATGCTGACTTTGTCCTGCTTTCGGACATCGAACTAGCCGGTGGACTCGCCATGGCAAGAAAGGGAGAGCCCGAAAAAAAACCCTCCGCAGCAGTGCTCAAGCGGTGCATGGAGCTTTGGGTGGCCGAGCTTGTGATCGTGAGAGAAGCCCAACGCCTGGGGATGCTTGCTCCTTCTCAAGGAGACCTTGAACGCCATTGGCGCATGCTTGAAAACGCGGTGGGGGGACCCTTGGTGATCGAAGCCATCATCCAGCGCCTCCATGCCTCAAAACAAGAAGTCGCAGCCATCGTTTTCCGTCGCGCATTGGTCGAGCGTTTTTTGAATGCCACCCTGATCGGCCCTTCCTCCACCCATCCCCAAATGACCCATCCCCAAATGCTTGAGCAGGCTTATCAGACAGAAGCTCACCCCTACAGCGGGAAGCCTTTTGCAGAAGTAGAAGCAACTTTTCGCGATTGGTTTCGGATGGAAGAACTCGACCGGCAAATTTTGCACATGTACACCCGCTTGATCGAAAGAGCAGAGGTGCGAATTGTGCGTACCCCTAGTGCTTGGTCGGAAGGCTCGAGATGATGGCCTTGCGTTCCTTAAGGCCCGAAGACGGCGAGAAAATTCAACGAATTGCAAAAAACATTTTCAGCTCTCCAAGCCAATGGCCCTCTTTCCTTTTTTTGCAAGCCCCATCGACACGAGGATGGGTGGTGGAAGAAAATGACTCGCTCCTGGGTTATGCCATTGGTTCAATCGTCTTGGATGAAGCAGAGCTCAGTTGGATCGGTGTGCTTCCACAATTCCGGCGGCAAGGCCTAGGAAAAAAGCTTCTTCAGGCCTTTATCCAGGGCGTCCAAAAGGAGGGGGCAAAGCAGGTGTTTTTGGAAGTGCGAGCGGACAATGGGCCTGCGATTGCGCTTTACGATTCTTTCGGATTTGAGCGCATCGCTCTGCGCCGTGGGTACTATGGCGATGCCGACGCCATCGTGATGCGCCTGGCTATTGGCCCACTTCGACAAGAATCCCCCGAACGATCAAGGCCAGGCTGAGGGTGAAAAAAAGCCCCGCCATGAGCGCAAGCAAGCGAAGATGCCGGCTTCCTCGCTTGGATGCCAAGTACCCCCCTCCCCACGCACCCCCAACCACAGAAAAAAAGGTTCCAACCCTCACTGGATAGGCCTCCCAGAGCAAAAAGAACGCGTAGCTTACCAGAAAACCCGCCGCAGCCCCGCTCAGCCAACCCAATGCCAAGGCCCACCGCTCGTGCTCACGGGCTTCTTGAAACATGCAAGAAGCATGGCCTCCGTTGAGGGAAAAGTCGACTTGCAAATTGCCTCAGTTGGCCTCATGTAGGGGATGCCGCACCTTCGCGGCCTAAGCACAACGGAGGTCATGATGAGCTCTCTGATTCAGAAACCAGCTCCTGATTTTGAGGCAGAAGCAGTTGTTGGCTATGAATTTAAAACCATCAAGCTTTCCTCCTTTCGAGGGAAGCACGTGGTTCTTTTCTTCTACCCCCTCGATTTCACCTTTGTATGCCCAACAGAAATCATCACTTTCGACGAAAAGCTTGAGGAATTCCGCAAGCGCAATGCCGAAGTGATCGGTGTTTCTGTGGACTCCAAATTCTCCCACCTTGCCTGGAACAAAAAGTCACGCAAAGAAGGCGGGTTGGGTGGCGTCCGCTATCCGATCGTGGCTGACATCACAAAGGCAATTTCCCGGAGCTACGGTGTTCTCGTCGAAGAAGGCCCTGATGCAGGGGTGGCCCTTCGAGGCACTTTCGTCATCGACAAAAACGGAATCGTGCGGCATGCAACGATCAATGACTTGCCCCTTGGGCGCAACATCGATGAGTACCTGAGGCTCATCGACGCAATCGATTACCACGAGAAATACGGTGAAGTGTGCCCAGCCAACTGGCAACCTGGCCAAGAAGGGATGAAGCCCGATCCCGTCGCCTCGCTGGCTTATTTTGAAAAGCACGGTTGATTTTCCTTGGTTCGTGCGTCTTTGGCACCAAAAGAAGAATAGGCCAAAGAGACTTTTGGGGCGCTTGGCCTTGATCGTAAGCTCACTTCTTGGGAGGATCAGCGACAGGATGGCTGGCTCCTATCGTTCTCGCTTTCGCAAGGCCGGGTCGAAGGGGCGAGCCTCAGCCAATTGCTTAAGCCAATCGGCTTGAAGTGGAGAGGTCTCCAGCCGTGAGTCGCGATACTGAGGTCAAAGAGCAAGAAGCAGACGCAAAAGTCCTTTCTGCTGTCGCCCGATCCTCTGCTTTTCCGCCGCCTCCAAAGGAAGAGGATGAAGCCAAGGTCGATCTTAAGGCCCTGGTTGCCTCCATTCCACCCCCACCTGTCGTGAAGGAGGAGGAACTCCAAGCTCCAAGAGAAAGCCAAGGAGCTCCCCAACCTCAAGGAGCTGCCTTGCGGCCTGAATCTCCTCCTTCCGCCTCTGCTCCCGCAAAAGGGGGCATGTGGATTGGGGCGGGAATTGCCGTTGCTGCCATCGTCTTTGGTTTCGTCTACCTCAAGTCTCAAGAGCGCTCTGAGCCCCTTGAGACTCCTCGCCAGGAGGTGGCCCTTGCCTCTCCAAAAGCCCTGCCAGTTTCAACGCCTTCAGCTTCTCCTGAACCTCCCAAGGAGTCCCCGCCGCCACCAACCCCACCAGCATCTGCGGCCGGTTCAGCACACTCTGGCGAAGTGGAGAAAAGCCCTGCTCAAGATCCTTCCCCGGAGCAGCCACAAGCATCGACCGTTGTTGCTCCTCCTGCGTCTCCTTCAAACCTTTCCGAAGCGCCTCCAAGCCGCGATGAAAGCCAGCGGGCAGGGCAATCTGCAACCCGCCGAGCTGCTCAAGGGCGCTCTGAAAATCAAGGAAAGCCCACGGAGGCCCCTTCCTCCCAGTCGCCTGCCACGGAAGCTGGAAGCCGCCCCCCTGCCACGGCCTCTGCTGAAGAACCCCCTCGTCCTCCTCTTCGAAGCGAAAGCCAGGGCGCTCCTCCAAGCACTTCCTCTGGTGGTGGCACATCTTCGCTCGATGAGGTTGTAAACCGCGCCCTTGGCGGCGCTCGTAACCTTCCCCCACCATCTCAGGGCGCGCAAGGTCCGGCCCGTCCAAGCCCACCGCCCTCAGCTGAGCTTCCAAATGAGCCAAGCCGCCAGGAGATCGCCCAAGTCCTTGGCCGCCTCATGCCCCGGATCCGCCAATGTGCGGAAGGCCAATCCGGAATCGCGCTTGCCACCATCATCATCCGTAACGATGGAAGCGTGGCCAGTGCCACCGTGAGCGGTGCGCCCTTTGGAGGTACACCTCAAGGAAGTTGCATGGAGGGTGTGTTGCGCGAAGCGCAGTTTTCACCCTTCAAACAAAGCACTTTCCGCGTTCAACAACCTCTCCAAATTCGTCCTTAATGAGGGTTGATTGAAATGGATGCTGCCTTTCTGGATTACTTGCGAAGAGAACTCCGCCAACTCCAAGAACAGGGCCTCTATAAGCGTGAAAGGGTGATCTCTTCACCACAGAGCGCAGTGATTCGAGTTGGTGAAAAGGAGGTGCTCAATTTTTGCGCAAACAACTACCTTGGCCTTGCCGATCACCCAAAGCTCATTGAGGCAGCAATCGATGCACTGCGTCGCTATGGTTACGGGATGGCGAGCGTCCGCTTCATCTGCGGAACACACGAGGTGCACAAAGAACTCGAGGCACGGCTAAGCCGCTTTCTCGGCACAGAGGACACAATCCTCTACTCGAGCTGTTTTGATGCAAATGGTGGCCTCTTTGAAGCGCTTCTCACCGAAAAAGACGCCGTTGTTTCTGATGCCCTTAACCACGCATCGATCATCGATGGGATTCGCCTCTCAAAGGCCAAGCGATATCGCTATGCCAATAACGACATGAACGACCTCGAAGCCCAGCTTCGAAAAGCCCGAAGCGAGGGGGCTGAACGCATCATCATCGCAACAGATGGCGTTTTTTCCATGGACGGGGTGATCGCCGATCTTCGCACGATTTGCGATCTCGCCGATCGCTATGGGGCGCTCGTCATGGTTGATGACAGCCATGCCGTTGGTTTTGTTGGCGAAAAGGGGCGAGGCACGCATGAGCTATGCGGTGTGATGGGGCGCGTCGATATCATCACGGGAACCTTGGGGAAAGCATTGGGAGGAGCAAGTGGCGGCTACACCTCGGGGCGCAAGGAAATCATCGATTGGCTTCGCCAAAGGAGCCGCCCCTACCTTTTTTCAAACACCCTCGCACCTGTCATCGCTGCGACATCGATCGCTTGCCTTGACCTGCTCGAAGAAAGCGACGATCTCAGAAAGCGGCTCCATGAAAACGCTGCCCGCTTTCGGGAGGGGATGTCTCGGGCGGGCTTCCGCCTTCTTGGCGCAGGTCATCCGATCATTCCCATTTTGATCGGAGATGCTCGCCTCGCTTCGGAGTTGGCCGATGCCCTTCTCGAGCGCGGGATTTATGTGATTGGCTTTTCCTATCCCGTCGTGCCAAAAGGGCAAGCCCGGATCCGCACCCAAATGTCTTCAGCCCACCGCCCAGAGCACATCGACCGAGCGATTGCCGCTTTTACGGAGGCTGCCCATGCGTTGGGGGTTCTCCCCTCATCTCCAGCCCAAAGCTGAGGCATCCACCCAGGGCACAAGGCTGAGCGAATGAGAGGCCTTGCGCTGGGAACCGTCAGAAATCTCGTAGCCGATGATGCTCCCACTGAGAGGAAACACAGCGCTCAAACCAAGGGCTCCAAAAAGCAGCCCCTGCTCAGGTTTTGAAAATAGAGCAATCGCGTAGACAGGGACCAGTGCCAAGATGCCGATCAGCTCTCCGAGGAACGCGGCCCCGCCATTTCCTTTTCCATCAACAAGGCCACCCACCCCAGAAACCACAAGAGGAAGACCAACCAGCGTCATGACCCCCGTCATGACGACAGCAAGAGCAACGAGGGATGTATTCGTCTCTAGAACACAGTCAAAACCAGAACGGCATCTATTCCGAGAAAATTCCGCGTCCAAAATCAAATAAGCGCCCACAGCCCAACGACCGAAGCCTCTAGGCAAAACCAGCACCCAATGAAGCCAAAACACGGGGGAAAAGATGTGGGTTTCCATCGCTGGTTTTTGGCTTTGGGCCAAGCCCAGGCCCCAGAAGCCATGCTTCCTTTCTCTGGCTTTGAGCAGGGTTGGAATGGCTCAGCTGTGCTTGACTGCTTTGGACCCTTGACAGAGATGGAGGAGTAGAGGAAAGCTGCACATCTGCCTCAGCCGGCGCTTGCGCTTGGAGCCCTCCTCCAAGGCCAGCGATGATAAAAGCAAGGGTTGCAGCAACCCTCTCCTTGCTCTGCTTCCCGCATTGCATAATGGGGTCTATCTTAGATTATTTTCATTTCATCACCTTCCCCTCGTTGAGACTGGGGCAGCTTTGCTATCATTTTCCCTCGCTTTGACAATCACCATGTCTTTTCTCGCCTCCTCACCCATCCGTCTTGAAAGCTTCCGAAGCGAAAGAGGCATCGCCATCGTTCAAACCCCTGCGCGAGGCATTCTCTATTCCAAAGTGCAAGGGCACGCCGATCTCGCTTTGGCCAAGCACCTCATGGAAGCCTTCGATCGGGTGGCCGCCGATTGGTCTCCGGTTGAATCCTTTCATGATTGGCAAGGGGTTCAGAGTTACGATTCCGAAGCACGGGATGCCTACATCCAATGGGCGCAAGGGCACCGCCCAAAGGTGCTGCGCGTGCACATTCTCACTGGCTCGAAGCTTGTCGCCATGGCAGTGGCTGTGGCCAAGCTCAAGCTTGACTATCTTGAGCCCTACACCGACCAAAAAGCATTTGAAGAAAGAAAGCTTGAAGCGATCTGGCGACGTCTTCGTGAGCTTCGCTGAGCGACAAGCACGCACTGCAATTTTGTGTGTTGGCTGATTCCAAATCGGATGCTTGTGGTTTTGTCACCACTCCGCAAGCGAAAGCGAGAAGCTCAAAGAAGGCGCTTTTTTGGGCTATTTCTTGCTCCCCCCCCGCCTTTGGCCGCCTGATGGCGTGCCAGATTGGGCAAGAGAAGATTGGGCAAGAGAAATGGCTCGGCCATCAGCATGGCTCCCCCTTGGATTCCGTGTAAAGAAAGGCTTATGCTCGCTGCGTATGGCTTTCTTACCTCCCCCTATCCAGTTTCTTCCTTTTCGTGGACCCCGCGGTGAAGCGAAAGCCCAAGAACTTGCACCCGGCGTTTTCTATTGCTGGGCCTCAGGCCATATCGACCTTGGCATGTTTCGATATTTCACCCACTCCTTCGACCAAGTCGTCCAACGCACAAGCCCAGTTGAATCCTTCTACGACTGGCGTGACATATCGGGGTACGACCCAGAAGTTCGGGAGGCCCATGGCGTTTGGACGCGAAAGATGCGCAAGCACATCGCGCGCTCCCACATCTTATTTCGTTCTCCACAAGTGGCAATGGCACTGGCTGTGGCAAGGCTCAAACTTCCGTATCTTGAGTTTTATACCGATTTTGACCTTTTTGAGGAAAGAAAAAGGGAGGTGCTCCGCGAACGCGGAATCGCCATTTTACCGAAACTTGGTAAATAGCGTTCTATTCTTGAGGAAAGGTGGTTCGCTTGCTGGATTCGTCACTTAAGCACTATCCAATGTGGTTTGAACCCTTCCAAGGGGCGAGGGCAAGCGCCAAGGCCTACTCCCCTGCACCAGGGATTTTGTGCACTTGGGCCTCTGGTTATGGAGAGCTGGAGCTTGTCAACTACCTCATTGAACACTTCGAGCGGGTTGCCAATCAACGCAGCCCGGTTGAAACCTTCCACGACTGGCGCGGGCTTCGCGGCTATGACCAAGGAGCCAGGGAAGCCTATGCAAAATGGGCTGAAAACAATCGGCGCCATTTTTTAAAGTCACACATACTCGTGGAGTCGCCCTTGGTCTCAATGGCCCTTTCTGTGGCCAGGCTCAAGTTTGATCACCTGGTCCCCTATACCGACGAAAAAGCCTTCGAAAAGCAAAAGCAAGAAGCGAATTGGAGGGCTCTAAGGCTTCGCTGAAACCAATCCAAGCCCTCACTCGGGATCGTGGATGACAATGGGCTCGCTCGCTTCTGGGTGTGAAAGGATTTCTTCCGATTCTCCAAAGTCCTCAGGATCTGGGCCAGCCTTTCCCTCCGCGTTTTGGGGCACGTTCAAGGGTTGGAACACTCTCTTAGGGAGCTCGCGCTTGCTCTTCCGCCCAAGCATTTTATCGATTTCCCTGTAGAATGAAGCGATTTCGAGCTCAACCCGCGTATGCTCATGCAGTGCCTCAACCCACTTGGCCTCCCCTTCTTCCATTCCAAGCCCCTCCTCCAGTGCCCTCCTCATCGCTTCGAGGGTGCGGTGGCGTAACTTAAGAAGCCTCAAGAAGCGCTCCCTGAGGCGCCTTGCCTCCAAGGTCTCAAAGCGCATTGCGGCAATCTCATCAGCCCACCGCTTGGTTGCTGGAATGGCACCGTTCTCCAAAATCTGAGAAGCGAGCACTGGACGCTCTTCTTCAATGGCCTGATCGACATCCTGCAGAAAAGGCCACGCCGGATCTCGATCGAGTTGATGGGCAAAAGCCTGGACCTCCGCCTGCACCGAAACACCTTTACCCTCTCCCCGAGAGCAGCCACAAGCGATGACCAAGCACACCCACGATTGCCACCCGGTTTTGAGCACTGGCTTCACCCCCGTCAACCTAGGCCTCGACTTCCCAACCACCTCCCTCTTCACCCAATTGATGCTCCCTCCAAAACTCCACAATGCGCTGAGCAATAAAGTGAGGGTACTCAATTGCCAAGTAATGGGTCCCTTGGGGCACAACGACGAGCTTCGCCCGCCGAAGGCGCCGCACCATCCGGGCGATGGCACGCTTTGGAGTGAGCCGATCTCTCCCACCTGCAAACACAAGAACAGGTACATCGATGCGGTCAAGCACGTCATGTGCATCATGTCGGGCCAACTCCTTAAGAGTCTGTGCGTAGGCGCGAAGATCGAGCTCTTCAAAAAAAGCGATAAGCCGTGAGGCCAAGGCCCTGTCAATGGTTGGAGAAGCCAAGCCGAGGGCAATCGCAACATCCACCATGTGACTGGAAGGTGCAAGCAGGTGAATCACCTTTTCCAAAGGCCAAGGAAAGGTTTCCACACCTTTGAGCAATCCCAAGGTGGAAAAAGCCACCCACTTGCCACCCTCTACCCATCGCAGTGGACTTCCCGCAACACCATTCAAAAAAACCATTGATCGAACCCGCTGAGGTACGTAACGGAAAATTTCAAGCGCCACTTGCACACCCATCGACCACCCCCAAACATCTGCCCTTCTGATCCCCTCTGCATTCATCACTGCAATCCCATCCATTGCATGGGTTGCAACACTCAAGGAGGAAGAAGGAGGAGCCCCCCGAAGCAACCCTCTATAATCCCAAGTGATCAACCGATGGGTTGTTTCAAAGCGACGCAAAAGATGAGACCAAGCGCGTACGTTTCCCCCAAGCCCATTCGCGATCAATACTGGAGTTCCCTTTCCAACCATATGGTAAGTGATTTCATAACCATCGTAAGAGAGTATCCGCTTTTCTTGAAAATCGAAATCAAAAGAAGCCATGGAAGCATTCTCTAGTCCATTGATTATGGAGTTGTACCTTGTCCCTCTATCCTTGCCTTTGATTCCTGTGATTAGCGTTTGCATGCATCCTAACAAGGAATTAACGCCAAACGCAGAACAGATGAGAAGCCACAAAATCGACATTAAGATTGACATTTCGTTTTTGATCGTTTTGATCGTTTTGGCAATTCTGGAAATGGCTTGTGGACCAGCCCTCCCCCGTGCCCCAACACTCCCTGGCCCAAGCGATTTGCTGACAGAATCCGTTCCAGAGCCCACTGGCATCGAAGAAGACACTCCTCCTCCTTTGGCCCTCTATCCAGGTGATGTGGTGACCCTTGTCCTCGATTCAGCTGAGCGAGACGAAAGGAGAGGTCTGATCGTGGACGACCGGGGGATGCTGAACGTTCCCTTGGCAGGACCCATCCAAGTCGGTGGCATCCCCATCAGCGAAGCCGAACAACGGATCGAAACAGCGTTGAGGCGCTTTGATCGCGCAATCCGGGTAAGCCTTGTGATCGATCAACCAAACGGCCATTTGGCAACAGTTCTCGGTGCAGTCCAAAATCCGGGTCGCTATCTCGTCCACCCGGGAATGCGGGTTACGGATTTGCTGGCTGCAGCAGGGGGGCCACAAAGGGGAGAAGAACAAGCCCTTGGCCTTGATGGTGCAGATCTGGCCGGCGCCCGTTTGGTTCGAAACGGCGAGGCTTTGCCGATCTCCTTGCCACTCGCTTTGAAAGGAGATCCAAAGCACAACATCCGCGTGCGCGCTGGAGACATGCTCTACGTCCCCGCGGAAACCAGGCGAGTGGTCTCGGTGGTTGGAGAAGTGAGAGAACCCCAAGTCATGCCATATCGGCCAGGTCTTCGCCTCAGCCAAGCGGTCGCCATTGCTGGCGGCTTTACCAGGGACGCCAACACAAGCGACGTCCGCATCATTCGGGGAAGCGCTGATCGCGTCCAGGCTTATCGGGCAAGCCTCTCAAGCACCCTCGATGGCAACAACGACGTGGTGCTTGCTCCAGGCGATGTGGTTCACGTTTCAAGCGCTTCACATGCTGATTTGC
>JANWYL010000070.1 GCA_025056955.1 Sandaracinaceae bacterium
GGCTTTGGCCTTGGGATCGGATGGTGGGTGAAGAAGGGGGTAGGGGGAAAAGAGCTCCCTCGGGCGAGTTTTCTCCAAGCCCAAGCCAAAGGCGGGGAAGAGCGCTTGGAAGCCATTGCCTTGCCTTGGCCAAAGCGCATCGATGCGATTGTGATTGGAGGAGGTCCAACACCAAGCGCAAACCCCTTGGCCCTTGAGGAGGACGTGGCACTTGCAGCCGAGCTTTTTGGCGCTTCAAGCGTGCGCCTTTTTGCCGGTGGGCCTGGAACGAGGGCGGTATTTGTCTCTGACCTTGAGCCTCGAGGTGAACCCTTGATGCAGGCGATTGGCCGGCTTTTTGCGCCCCAAGGGGGGCGGGACGGTCACTATCGTCCAGCGCGTTTTCCTCTCCACGGAGCTGGGACCATTGAGATGCTCGAGATGGCTCTGGCGCGGGCCTTAGAGGAGGGCGAGGGGGCGTTGACCCTTTACATCGCAGGCCATGGAGAGGGGGGGGAGGTGCCCAAAGAATCGCAGGTGTGGCTTTGGGGAGAAGACACGATCGATGCCAAGTGGCTGGCCCGCCATCTTGATGGGCGCAAAAACCAAAGGCCTTTTCGCCTGATTGCCACAACTTGCTATGGAGGTGGCCTTGCTGAGTTTGTTTTTAAAGAGGGCGAACGCGAAAAGGGGGTGGCGGAAGATGAGCGCTGTGGGCTCTTTGCCACGACTTGGGACGAAGAAGCGAGCGGTTGCGACCCAGATCCAGACCGCGCAAAACATGAAGGCTTTGGCGTGCTTTTTCTTGCCGCCCTCCAAGGAAAAGACAGAGCGGGAGGAGAGATTCGCGAAAAAATCGATCTCGACCGAGATGGCCAAATCGGGCCCTACGAGGCCCTCAGTTGGGTAAGAATCAACGCGCGTTCGGTTGAGATTCCGATCACGAGCTCTGAAAATTTTTTGAGGGCAAGAATCGGGAAGAACATGTCAGCAGAAGGCCCTTTGGAAATCATGCCCCTTCCCTCTGGGGTGTGGAAATGGGCAGAGCGGGAGCTTCCCGAGCAAGTGGCCCTGATCAGGGCTCTTAACCGCGAAAGCGCTTCGCTTGAAAAGCTCAGCGGGCTCCTTGAAGAAATCGAAACACGCAAAAGAGAGCATGACCAGGCGATGGACAAGATGCAGGAGGAGTTTTCGAAGCGCCTCCGACAGCTCTCAAGGGTTGCGCTTTC
The DNA here is from genome assembly GCA_025056955.1 of Sandaracinaceae bacterium. Lineage (GTDB taxonomy): Bacteria > Myxococcota_A > Polyangia > Polyangiales > Sandaracinaceae > JANWYL01. The sequence continues at coordinate 1,209 of JANWYL010000070.1, forward strand.
TCGTTGGCCCGTGCTTGATGATCCCTTTCACCCTGATTTCTTTGCGCTCATCGAACAAGAGGGGCCTGCGATTCGCCGCTTTCTCGAGGAATCCCCCCTTGCCCTAAGGGTTTTTGAAGCAGAAGAAGAGCTTGAGGCCATGGCTTCCGTGGACCTCGCTTTGCGCATCGAGAGGGCCGGTTGGCGAAAAATCGCCTTGGCCTACGAGACGATTTCCCTCGCATGGGCACTTGCCCAAGAAGGCGGGCCGGATTGGCAACGCTACGAAGCCATGCGCGCATGCGAGTGGGGGAAGCGATGAAGGTGCCAGGAGGCGATGCAGTCAAACAACCCTCACACACCGCACCGAGTTCTTCCTGCCCCCACTTGAACGAGTGCCCTGGTTGCCCGGCATTTGAGGTTTCTGAAGAAAAGGCCCTTGAGCGCAAAAGGGAAGGCTTGGCTCAAGCGATCCGGCGCTTTGATCAGCTTGCGCACTTGGTGATTCCGCAAGTTGAGCGGATTGGGGAAGGGTTGGGGTACCGGGTCCGAAGCAAGTGGGTGGTCGATAGGGAGGGGAGGGTGGGGCTCTATGCTGCGGGCAGCCATAGGGTTGTCGACATTGTCGAATGCCCAGTTCTCCGACCCACCCTCATGCGAGTTGCCAGATCATTGCGCAAAAAAATCGGGCATCACCCTGCGCTTCACCCTGAGTTTCTCGTCGGTATCGATCTGCGAGAAGCGGTTGGTGATGGGGTGGGTGTGATGGTCACCTTGACTTGCCGAAAGGGGAATGTGCCAAGCGAAGAAACTTTGAATGATCTTGAGGAACAACTTCGAAATGAAATTGAAAAAGAATCGTCGTCGATTCGGATCGATCGCCTTCTGGTTTCGGCAGCTGAACACGATGATTCACCAAGAACCCTTGGGGTGTATCGCTTCGATAAGCAAAAGGTGATGTGGGATCGAATTGGCGATGGGCCGCCGTTTCTTGTTGCACCTGGCTCCTTCACCCAGGTGCACCGCGAAGTGGCGGCTGCAATTCATGAGCGGATCACCAGTTTGCTCAAGTCTTTTGGCCAGGGTGCTTTGCTTCGGGTTGTTGAGCTTTTTGCGGGTTCGGGAGGGTTGGGCTTGCGTTTAGCCAAAGAGGGGTTTCAGGTTGTTGCGGTTGAACGCTTTTTGCCAGCGGCTCTCCTTGCTCGGGAGTCAGCGCATAAGCTAGGGGTTGAGGGCTATTTTGAAATGCACGCTTGCGATGTGAGGGAGGCCACGGCCCTTCTTAGGGCCGCTGATGTGCTGCTCATCAACCCTCCTCGGGCAGGTCTTCCTGCAGAGGTGCGGGAGGCGATTGCCCGTTCAACTGCCCGTGCGGTGGCACTCCTTTATTGTGATCCCGAAACCCTGGCGAGGGATCTTGCGGCTTTGAAGGTGAAGGGCTTTGAGACAAAAGCGCTTTTTGCCTTTGACATGATGCCCAAAACATTTGAAGTGGAGGCCTTGGCTTGGCTTGAGCGCGGGAGTCTGCCGCCCCCACGGGCGCTCGCTCAGGGAAAGGTGGGCCGAGGGCAGTGGCTTGTGGTGGAAAAGTTTCCCCATGAACCCACTGTGCCCCATCCCGAATGGGGGAACTCCTTGCTTGAACGGGTGAGGGGCTTTCCTGGTTTTGAGAGGGCAATACCTGTGCATCGGCTCGATGCCGAAACGAGTGGCTGTGTGCTTTTTGCGAGTGGACCTGAGGAAGTCGAGCCTTTGAGCAAGGCGCTTGCGGCTGGCACCAAGCGCTACTTGGCCCTTGTTCGTGGCATTCCCCACGCCAAGGGCGTGATCCGGCGCCCGATCGTGCACAAGGGGGTGGTGCTTCCGGCCACGACCCGCTACTGCCGCCTCGAAGTCATTGGAGGGCATGGCCTGCTTGAAATTCGCCCTGAGCAAGGGCGCACCCATCAGATTCGCAAGCATTTGGCCGCGATTGGCCAAGCGATCGTTGGCGACAAGCGCTACGGCCACCTCCCGACCAATCAGCGCTTCCAAAGCCTCTTTGCCCTCGATCGCCTTTTCCTTCACTGTGCTCGCATCGAGTTGGAAATCGATGGCAATGTCATCGAAGTTTCCTCTCCCCTCCCTCCAGATCTCGTGTTGGTTCTCGACAGACTCAAAGCCCATGGGTAATTTCGAGAGACCCTTGGAGAATGAGCATTACCAGGCGATTGAGCTCAATGCACTTTTTGGTTTTGGCGCTTTGGTTTTCAAGTTCTCTCAAAGCGCAATCACCCCCTAAGGTGATCGTGTTGTCCTTTGAGGGTTGGCGCGCCGAGCAAGCCCGGCAGGCTGCAATTTCCGGCCTTGCTTCTGCATTCAATGTGTTGAGCGAAGAAGAGGTCTTAAGCGCTGCTGCACGGATCGCTGCGGATGTGGGAACCCCAGAAGGGATGGCTCGGGTCGTCCGCCATCTCCAGGTGGAGCTCGTCCTTGGAGGCAGCGTTGAGGGGCGAGGCCAGCGGTCGACCACCCGTCTCTTTGTGGTTGATTCTTATGGAAACGAACTTGCTAAGCGAGAAGCCCCAGGGCCTGGTGGGCGAGGTGCTGAAGAAGCCATCGGACGCGCTGCCCTTGAGGCGTGCCGGGCCGCATGGGATGCGCTGCATCCCCCCTTGCCCCCCTCGCAACCTGCACCCTCCACAAAGTCAGCCACAAGTCCTCGCTCCCAACCAGAGGCCTCAACCAAGCTTTCTGGAGAGACGACGAGGCCAATGCGCAGCCTTGAGGAAATCGAAAACGAACGCCCTTGGGACAGTGACAAGAAGAAGCGGGATGAGGAGGGAGCCAAGCGAGGGCAATGGAAGCAGCCTTTTTTGCGCGGTTTTATTGAACTGGCAATCCGTAACCGCGCAGCTCTTGTTCGTCCTCTCGCCGAGCGTGTGCCTTCTCCCGAAAACGTGGCCAATTTTTTTCCGCAACTGGGTTTGCTTTTTGAAGCCAGGCCTTTGGCCAATGCCAAAGATGCGCTTCGAGGGCTTTATGCTCGGGCTTCGACCTGGTTTTCAATTGGGATGAGTTACTACACTGTCAGTGGTGAGGTCCAACCCCTTCAAGTGTTTGGAATCGAGGGCTTGCTTGGCTATGCTGGAGGGGTTGAAGAAACCATCGAAATCATCGGTGCAACGGGCTTTGGTTACGACACCTATTCCCTCACCCTCCCAGAAATGATCGATGAAAGCGATTTTCCCTCAACTGCTTACCCTTACCTTCCGATTTACCTTCAAGGGCGCGTTCGCTTGCTTCCGCTTGAAAATCCAGATGCCGATCTCCACATTGAAATGGGTGGTGGTGCGCGCATCGCCTTTGGTGGTGGGGAGCTCGCAGGCAATTCTGAAACCACGCCATACTTCGCAGAGCGCCAAAACCCAAGCTGCCCAAATCGCCTTTGCAATGGAGATTTTGGGAAGGTGTTTGGCGTTGCATTTCATGGCTTTGCAGGGCTTGGCATCATCATATCGCCTGGCCTTTCTGGAGCCTTCCGCTTGAGTTATACGAGGTACTTTCTTTCTTTTTCTGAAGGCTCTGGCACCCGTGCTGCGAGCTCTGGCCATGATGAGGCCACGCGTTTTGAGTTCCTTGCAGGCTGGTCTTTGCGTTAGCTCCCTGTGCCTCGGCCAAGCGGGTTTCAATGCTTTTCAATTCCCTCGATTACGCGGTTTTTTTGATTTTTACTCTTTTGTTTTACTGGCTGCTTGCACTCAAACCGGCTTTGCGGATTCCGCGGCTGCTTTTTGTTTTGTTTGCATCTTGCATTTTTTACATGGCCTGGAATCCGTGGTACATTTTTCTGATTTTGTTTTCAACAACAGTTGACTGGTTTGTAGCGAGAAAGATAGCGCTTCATGAGGAAGGGCCTCAACGCAAAAGGTGGCTTTTTGTCAGTTTGATTTTAAATCTAACTCTGCTTGGAACATTTAAATACTTTGATTTTTTGGGGCATGTGTTTGCAGATGGGGCATCTCTTTTTGGGCTAGTGATCGAACCGCCCTCTCTTGCCAAGGTATTCAATCGCCTGAGAGCACTTTTCGGCTGGGATCCGATCCGAGAAGTCATTTTGCCTGTTGGTATTTCTTTTTATACTTTTGAGTCTTTGAGCTATTGTATTGATGTCTATCGCAAAAAATGTGAGCCGGCTCGCACACCGCTTGAACTTTTGCTTTTTATTACCTTCTTTCCAAAACTGGTTGCTGGGCCGATTGCACGACCTGCTGAATTGTTTCCTCAAGTTCGAAAGGAGCCATATTTAGACAAAGAACAAATCGGAAAAGCCCTGCATCTGATTGTTACTGGGCTGATAAAAAAAGTCGCTTTTGCTGATTACGTTTCTATTAATCTTGTCGATCGGGTATTTGACGCGCCAGATCAATATACGGCTCCCGAGGTGGTTGTTGCCTTATATGGCTTTACTCTGCAGATTTACATGGACTTTTCCGGATACACCGATATTGCGAGGGGATCGGCAAAGCTTTTCGGCATCGAATTGCCCGAAAATTTTGACCGCCCATATCAAGCCTCAAATCCGGCTGAATTTTGGCGAAGGTGGCACATGACGCTTTCGACTTGGCTGAGAGATTATCTTTATTTTCCTCTTGGGGGGAGCAAGCTTGGAGAAGCGCGTACATACTTTAATCTCTGGATTACGATTTTTTTGATAGGTCTTTGGCATGGAGCGAACTGGACATTTGTGATATACGGTGCAATTCAGGCTTCTTTTGTGGTCATTCACCGGATATTTGTTCAAGTGAGCAAAAAGAAAAACACACCACCTTCACAGGATCCGGCTTGGCTGCGGGTTCTTAAAGTTCTTGGAACCCTTCAACTCGTTGTTTTTAGCCGCATTTTGTTTCGTGCGAATGACTTGGGAGAAGCAAAAGCTGTTTTTTTTCGCATCTTTTCTGGGACGAGTGGACTTGCCAATGTGGCTCCAACTGTATGGGTGGCCTTGCTTTTAGGATTTGCATTGCACTATACGCCCCGATCTTGGTACTCTTGGAGCGAAAGAAGCTTCGTGAAATTGCCTGGTGTGGTGCAAGGGGCATTGCTTTTTGTGATCTTTGCGATTTTAAATCGCATTGCTTCAAGCGAAACAGTACCCTACGTCTATTTTCAGTTTTAGAACCACTGCACCTATGAAACACCCACACAAAAGGCTAAAATCGGGTGGCATGGTGTGCTGTGGGCACCGCGGGAATGGCGAGGTTGATTGCAATGTCAGAGGTGCAGGGGCTCTACCTTCCAGCACATACGAGTGCGCTCATTTTTGGGCTTTTTCTCGTTTTTTCTGGGCTCTCGCTTTTTATCGCTTTGCGGCGGATCCACTACCATCTCCGTGCAGCCTTTCGCATTGAAGACGGGGACATGGAGAGTGGGGGAGGGTTCCAAAGCATTCGAGGCCGGGTGAAAGCCGAGGATGATGCCCCAGTGATGCGCGTGGAAGCGCACTATGTGGGTGCGGGGCATCCAAGAGACCTTCTCCGGGCTCGGAATTGGCTCGGCTTCCAGCGCAAGGTGTGGTTTCGTCCCTTTGAGATCGTTCTTCCGGGAGGGGATGCAGCCAGGGTTGAGCCAGATGAAGGCAGCCTGCTTTTGGTGCCTCCTCATGGCATTCCTTGGCATCATTTGGGGGAGGGGACACGAACGTGGGCCCTCTTTGAGCTCCGCCGTGATCACGAGGTTTGCGTTTTTGGAAAGCTCGACCAAGAAAAGGTGCTCGGCGGGAAGGGAGAGGGGTATCGCAACCTTGGCTTTCAAAACCGTTTGGTTGTGCGACCACCATCTGAGCAGCGCCTTGTGATTGCACAACCAAGCCTTTTGGCTTCCCTTCACCGCTCCTTGGCTTTGCGCTTCGCTATAGCCTTGATCGCGTGGGTGATCTGTTTCATCGCGCTTGAAGCGTGGGAATTCAGCATTCTGAAGTATGCCAATTTGGCGCTTTTTGGTGAAAGGTGCACAGGTGAAGTCATTGACATGCGGCGAGAGGAGAGGGTGGTGCACTCCAGATACGGATCCAGAACCATCATCTTGCACTGGGTGGCTGTGGTGCCTCGCTCCTGCCCTTCCACCACTCCCTTGGAAAACCCATTATGGGAGCAGGTCGATGAGCCCACGTACCTCAGAGCAGCGAGTGCATCCAAGGTGCCCATCATGGTTGATCGAAGAAATGGGCAACCAATGGCTTTGACGAGCCACCCTGCTCTCCCAGACAAGAGAGATCCAATTGCAACAACAGTTGTGCTCGTCATGATGCTTGCTCCTTCTTTTTTTGTGTTTTGGCAGAGCCACCGTACCCGTCCTTCAGCCATTCCCTTCGAAGTTTAAGGTTGCTGGGTGTTTGTAGGTGGCAATGGGAAGGTGATATGGCACTCCTTCACATAATTGACGATTGCATCGACAAGACCTTGTGAGGTGTAGGTGGTTGCTGTGACATCGACTCGAATCCCAAGGGCGATTGCTGCACTGGTTGTCACGGGGCCAATTGAAGCGATGATGAGGTGAGAAAGGAGGGTGGATGGATTGGGGTATTGGCCATGGTGATGAGAGAGAATCTGAATGAGCTGCTCTGCGGTGGATGGGGAGGTGAGCAGGATGATGTCTACTTCTCGGTTGTGGATGAGTTGGGTGATGCGGGAACTGCTCTGTGGGTTAGGGCCCTCTGTGCGGTAGGCTGCCACAACCGTGACCGAAACACCATTTTCGCTGAGAAGAGATGGGAGCACCTCGCGGGCACGCTCGGCCCTTGGGATGAGCACGCGCTGGCCTTGTGGGTTGGGCATGCGTTCGAGCAGGGCTTCTGCGACCGCCTCTCCCCGGAATTCTTTTGGGACAAGATCAGGGTGGATGCCCCGGCTGCAAAGGCGCTTAGCGGTGGCAGGGCCAATGGCACAGACCCGCACCTTTTCAAGGGCACTGGTGCCCTTTCCAAGCTCCTCAAGCATCCGAAGGGTGAAATCTACCCCGTTTGCACTCGTGAAGATCACCCAATCGAATGAATGGAGTTGCAAAAGGGCTTCGCGAAGAGGGGATGGGTCAGTGGGAGGAAGGATCCTCAAGATGGGGTGCACAAGGGGGGTTGCTCCATGCTCACGGAGCAAACTTGCGATTTCTTCGCTCTGACCCTCAGGCCTGAGCACAAGCACCCTGGCAGAAGAAAGTGGTGGGTGAAACGAATCCTCGCGCATTTCTCAATTGTCTCCCAAAATGCTTCGGTGCAAATGGCGATGAGGGCACTTGATCGCTTTCCAAACGATTATGCCCTGCTGATTGCCCCAATCGCATTGCCCAAGGGTGTGGATGGATTGCGACAACCGCCACATGCCGGCTTTGAGCCCTGGCTTTTGGGCAGAAGGCAAGAAGGACTTGGGCTGCAAAGGCCCGCGCCCTCTAAAACAAACGGGAGTTGAGCCTTTCTTTCACCACACATGGGCCATGATCTTTGAAAAGCAGCGTTGGAAGAGTTGGAGTTTGGGGCTTGTTCGCATGGAGGCCTTGCCAGAAGCAAGCCCATCGCATGCTTTGGGCCGGAAGATGTGGTAATGCAAAGCCAATGTCGATTTGGCGTTGCCAGTTGGCTGCATGGATTTGGGCCTTGGGCTTGGGATGTTCGGGTGGCGACCAGCAGGGAGCCCTTGCCACGCTTTCCAAGCACGAGCCTCCTCAACAAGATTCAAAAGAGCCAAAAAATCTCGAGAAAGGCCCGAGCCCAGGCGAGAGTGGGCCTGCTGATCGCAGAGAGCTCGATCGGGTTCAAGGCCCTGCGGTTCTCTTTGAGCCGATTGGACGTCCTCCTGTGCGGGTGCGGGTCGAAATCGCTCGAACTCCGGCTGAGACCGCAAGGGGCCTCATGTTTCGCCGCCATCTCGAAGCAGATGCTGGCATGCTTTTCATTTTTCCGCGGCCCCAGCACCTCACCTTTTGGATGCGCAATACCTACATACCCCTTGACATGATTTTCATCACTTCTGAACGCAGGGTATTGGGTGTGGTTGAAAACGCGACGCCACTGACTGACGACCCAAGGGAGGTGCCAGGGGAGAGCCAGTATGTGGTGGAGGTGAATGCCGGCTTTGCCCGCGAGCATGGGATTGGACCAGGCACTCCCGTGCGTTTTATCGGAGTGGAAGGGCTTGAAGAGGAGCCCAAAAGGGAATAGTGGCCATGATGAAGGACAGAAAATGCTTGCTGGTCTTGGGTGTTTTGTTTTGGGGTTGCACCTGCGAAAAAAGCAGTGAAACAGAGCGTGCTTTGCCGCTCCTTGAGAGCAAGGAGCCCCCTCGTGCTTCACCTTCTTCAAGTGAGCCACACCTTGCTTTTACTGCCTCAGGTGAGCACATCATTTTCGCTGGAACAAGCAGCGCTGAAGACAAACCAGCCTATGATCCCACAAAGCTTGTTCGAAAGCCTGTGACTCCAGATCCAGAAGAAGGTGATTTCACCTTGGATGAGGCAGTGCAAGGCTTGCCAACCGATGGGCAGCTTGTGGCTGAGATCTGGACCGATTTCGGCACCATTTTCTGTGATCTTTATGCTGACCGCACACCTCGTACGGTTGCAAACTTCATTGGCCTTGCGCGAGGGATTAGGCCTTGGTGGGATGCACGGGCTGGCCAATGGGTGAAGCGCCCCTACTACAACGGGCTCACCTTCCATCGGGTGATTCCAGGTTACATCATTCAGGGTGGGGATTACCTTGGTGATGGGACTGGGGATGTCGGGTACACCATTCCGTATGAGCCTCATGATACCCTGCGGCATGATCGAGCTGGGATGTTGGCCCTTGCGACGGTGAATGGGCCAGATACAGGAGGCCCACAATTCTATATCACCGACGGTCCAGCGCCTCAGTTGGATGGGACTGCAACGATCTTCGGTCGGTGCATCCCTGAGCACCTCATTGCTCAAATTGCCCGCCTTCCTCAGACGGGTTCTCCAGACAATCGTCCCCTCACCCCATTTCGAATGCACAGGGTGTTGATTCGAAGGGTTCAAGGTGGAGCCGCCGCTGCTCGGCAAACACCTCCAAAGACACCTCCAGGCGAACCAGAAAAGCCTCGTGGTGCGAGCAAGGACCCCTCCGAGCTGCGCTCATGGATCAGGGAGCTCCCCTTTGGAACTCCATCACCTTCACCTCAATCACCTTCGCAACCGTCGAGATGAGGGTTTTATCTGCGCATGGGCTTTTCTGGCACCAAAGTGTGGTTCAGCCAATTGGCGAGGTGGGCTTTGAGCGGGTTTGGGGGTGAGTTAGACTCAAGGCATGTTGGGCTCTCGCTTCTTCAGGCAAAGGTTGTGCTTTTTGCTCTTGTTTGCGCTAGGCGCTTGTGCAACTGGGGGGAGAAAAAAAACTACAGGTGAAAGAGATGCTTTTGAGGCAGAAGACGTCTTTGTGCTTCCCGCTTAGGATGGAGGCCGGGATGCCTTCGGAACGCAGGATGTGTTTTTCTCACTAGACCAAGGGGTCGATGCCTTCGTGCCCTTTTTGCCTGATGCGCCGATGCCCGATGCATGGGGTGGAGGAGGGAGCCCTGATGCCTCTCACAGAGACAGCGGTGTGGATGCGTGGCGGCCGGATGCTTTTATGGGACGCGACAGCGGTGTGGATGCGTGGCGGCCGGATGCCTTCATGCCCAGGGACACTGGCCCCATGGCTTGCGGAACCTGGCTTGGGATCACCCATCGGATTGAGCCCCTGCCTTCCTCTTGCCTTCCGCGCTGTGAGCGCATGACCCGTGATCGCATTCTTGCGTGCCCTTCTCACGATTCGATGGCCTACTGGAATTGCGTTGACATGCACCTTCGAGCGGATCGCAGGCCAAGCGCTTGGGTTTGGGTTGGGGCGAATCTCATTGAAATCGTTTGTGGCGATTGTTTTTACGTACAGCTATTCCATTGCTGGTCGCTCGTCTGCCCCACAGAGAGCATCGACCTCTTTACCTGCAATCCAATGAGCGATCCAGATGAATGCCGGGGAGAGGGGGATGGATTGGACGCATGCTTGAGACTCCTCTCTTTTTCTCAAAGCCAACAAGTGGACATGTGTATCCATATGCGTCTCTGGAACGCCTGCTTTTCGCTATGAGGACATCCTTTGAGGGGTGTCTTCGAAAACGATTGAGATGCTTCCCTCTCCTTCATGGAGGGAAAGGGGGCGCAAAGCCTTGCCAATGCAAGGCCCTCGGACACAGAGCCCGTCTTTTGGACGATAGGCTGCACCATGGGTTCGGCAGACAAGGAGCCCATCCTCGTCCACAAGCAGGCTGCCTACTCCCCCATCGAGAGGGATGGGCAAGTGCTGGCATTCGTTGAGGTATGCGTGGAGCGAGCCTTCTTCGTCGCGCACAAGCACGCAGCTCAGTCGAGGAGGAGAGATGGGGAAAACGCGGGCTTCTCCTTCTTTGGGCAGGTCCTTGGCTTGGATTTGGATGTGGAGTGCCTTTTTCACGCCTGCTTGAGCTCCAGCTTTGAAGGGGTTGGGTGGGTGCTTGAAAACACAGCTGGCGAGCTCAGAACACCGCACCGGCTCCATGGGAAGTTTTCGCTGTTCTGAAGCACCCCTGAGCGCTTTGTGAGCACTTCGCAACCCGTGCGGGTAACCAGCACCGTGTGCTCAAACTGGGCGGAAAGCTTGCGGTCTTTGGTGACAACGGTCCAGCCATCGCTCAAGACTTCGGTTTCGTGACTTCCAAGATTGATCATGGGCTCGATGGTGAAGACCATTCCCGGCCTCAAGCGCATGTTGCGGAAACCGCTTCCCGGGCCAGGTCGATAATGGGGAATTTGGGGTGGCATGTGAAACTCACGACCGATCCCATGCCCAACGTAATCTCGAACCACGGAGCAGCCATTGCGCTCGGCCACCTCTTGAATGGCAGCACCGATATCGAAAATGCGGGCATCCGGCCTTACGGCCGCAATTCCAGCTTCGAGGGCTTGGCGAGAGGCTTCGACGACACGAATCGCATCAGCGCTTGGCGTGCCCACATAAAAGGTGGCGCTCGTATCCCCGTGGTGGCCCTTGTAATAAACAGTCACGTCAACGTTGATGATATCGCCGTCCCGAAGGACTTGGTTGCCCGGCACGCCATGACAAACGACTTCATTGACGCTCGTGCACACGCTTTTGGGGTAAGGGCGGGGTGCTCCACGTGGTCGGTAATTCAGAGGAGAGGGATAGGCGCCATGCTTCACAATCCAGTCGTGGACCAGGCGATCGATCTCATCAGTTGTGATTCCAGGCCGAATGTGTTCGCCGATAAAGAGGAGGCAATCAGCTGCGAGGCGGCAAGCATCCCGCATCCGCTCGAGCATGCGAGGATCCATGATTTCGATGTCGCTTGACACAAGGCCTCCAAGAAGGAAGGTGCGAAGTCTTACGCTTTCCTAGGGCTTTTCAAAACGACCTGCAAGCCAGAATCAGCGGCGAGATGATCTGTTTTTTTGGAGGATAGTGTGTGC
>JANWYL010000071.1 GCA_025056955.1 Sandaracinaceae bacterium
GGTGACGGCGATGGTTGAAAATTGGGTGATAGCGGGATGGCAGGGCGTGTTGGTGGGGGGGAAAGGGGCGGAACAGGTGATGGGATTGGATCTTGCTCGTTGTTGAACCCTTGAGCTTCTCTGAGATCAAAGGGGACGGTGATTTCGTTTGGTTCAAAGAGGGGGTCTGTGCTTTGTGGAGGCAAGGATGGCAGGATGGTTGAATCGGCAGGATCGTCATTGCCACGTGGTAACCCAAAAGAATCTGTCAGTTCAAAAAAAGAAACTTCCATGGTGGGTGCTTCAAGCTTTGATGCGGGCACACTGAGGCCAAGCTGCTTGTCTCTGTTTTCTGCCTCCTCGAGCAGAGATCGGACGAGGGGATCGAGCGGGTCAAGCTCCAGGGCCATGCGAAGGTGCTTGAGGGCAAGAACAGGTTCGTCGCTTCGGAGGTAGGCTTCACCCAGCAGCCGGTGGGCTTTGGCATTTCTGGGTTGCATGCGAAGGAGGGCCAAAAGTTCAACCCTCGCCTCCTCGAGGCGTTGAGAGGCAAGGAGCGCCTCGCCAAGGAGGCGTTGAACCTCTGGATCGCTGCCTCCAGACAAAAAAAAGCGCCTTGCCTCTCGGATTGCATCTTCATATCTACGCTCGGTGATCGCTTGCCGAAGCCCTGTGAGCAATTCAGAGCTTTGTTGCTGCATTCTCAACAAGATCGGTTGAATGCGTGAGCCTGGCTTTCACAAAAGGCCGTTTTTTTTACCTGCCTTGCGCAAGGCCTGGTCCAAGTCTTCGCAAAGGTCATCAGGATCCTCCACACCCACAGAGATCCGGACAAAGCCATCGACAATCCCAAGTGCCTTTCGTTGTTCAGGGGGGATAGAGCCATGGGTCATGATGGACGGCATTTCGATGAGCGATTCCACTCCTCCAAGGCTTTCAGCACAAGTGAAGACAGAAGTTTCTGAGAGGGCAATGCGGGCAACCTCATCGCCACCACGAACCACAAAAGAGAGCATGCCACCAGCTGCTTTCATCTGCTTTTTGGCAAGCTCATGTTGGGGATGGGAAGGAAGACCGGGATAGATGACCCGCTCGACCATGGGGTGAGATGCGAGAAAGTATGCGACACGATGGGCGTTTTGAACATGCCTTTCCATGCGAAGGTGCAAGGTTTTGATCCCGCGCAAAACCAAGTAGCAATCAAAAGGTGAGGGCACGGCGCCAATCGCATTTTGGAGAAATCGAAGTTGCTCATGCCAACCACTGTCATTGGTCATCACGCAGCCACCAACCACATCCGAGTGGCCATTCAGGTACTTTGTTGTCGAATGCACCACCAAAGTGGCACCCAACTCCAGCGGTTTTTGAAGGTAGGGGGTGGCGAAGGTATTGTCCACAACAAGAGGGATTGAACGCGACTTGCACCGTTCTGCAACAGCAGAGATGTCGATGAGTTTCAGGGTGGGGTTTGTTGGTGTTTCAATCCATACCAACTTGGTATTTGGGCGGATCACCTCGTCAAGGCGGCGGGGATCACTGAGATCCACTTGGGTGCTCTCTAGCCCCAATGGGCCCATCACCTTTTTGAGGATGCGGTATGAACCACCATAAAGGTCGTCACACGCGATCACGTGGTCGCCTGGGCGGAGCACGTGCAAGATGGTTGACATTGCGGCGCAACCAGAGGCGAAGGCAAGGGCGTGTTTACTCCCTTCCAGGGCCGCAAGGCAATGCTCCAGGGTGCGGCGGGTTGGATTGTCGGTTCGCGAATACTCGTAAGCTCGTGGCTTTCCCGGGCCATCTTGCGCAAAAGTGCTCGAAAGCACAATCGGTGTCATCACTGCTCCCGAAAGCGGATCGGGCTCTTGGCCAGCGTGAACTGCCAGAGTATCGAAGCGCATGGCTTTGAGTTTTGACATGGTTACCTTAGCAAACAATAAGAGCAGTCGCTTGCAACTGCGCTTAAGACGGGTTAGGGGTTTTGGTGTTTTTTCAAACACGGAGCAGATGAAACGGTGGATGGATTTGTGTTAAGCATTGCTTTTGATGGTTACACAAAGGGCGTTGGTATTGGCGTGTGTGGCAATGGCGATTTGTGGGTTAGCGTGCGTGAACCCGAGCCCATCGAGGCTATATGCAACGCTTTCATGGAAGGTGCGTTGCCCAACTTCCGAAGACATTGCCAATCGGTGCATGGGGGGGTGTGTCGAGGGAGTAGAACGGATGTACGATGGCTTTGACGGCGAAGGCGCACGCCTCTCATGCAGCGTTTTCAATGGCCAGGTTCTCAATTTTCAAATCATTCTTGCAAGCGGAGAGTTTCTCGCCCTCGAGCAGGTGGTGATTTCGGGTGGGGTTGGGGTAGACGGGATGGTCAGAGTGAGGGAGGGCAACGAATACGAAGGAAAAGTTGGAGCAGGAGCCCCCTCTGATGACCGGCCTTGCCAGGTCACGGATGTGCAGTTTACCCGCGACATGGCTTCAGGGGATTCACTCATCATTGGGAAGGTGCGTTGTTATCGCATGCGCTCTCCTGCAGACCGGCTCCTTTGTAGAGGGCTCAGTGCGCCAGGAGGGCAGCCTGCCACGGCTCCTCCTTTTGAGTTTCGCATCTATGCTTGCCCAGGTGCCAAGCCCGGCATTTGATTGCTGACTAGCGGTCATCGAAGGAGTGGGCTTGTCGTGAGTACCACTCCCCAAGCCTTCGCATTCCTTCCTCCATGGGCACGAAGGGCTCAAAGCGGAGGTCTTGGATGGCTTTTTGGATATCGAAACGGGTTGCTTGGCCACGTCGGACCACCTCTTCAAAAGGAAGCCTTCCCCAACCGAGGGCAGCGACGAGCTTGCGAATCCTGTATGAAAGCCTTGGACGAGGTGGGGGAAGCCTCAGGGCCTGGGCCATCTGTCCCAAAAATTCTCTGAGTTCCACAAAATCTGAGTCGGCGATATAGTAGGCATTGCCAGGGGCTTTGGGGGAGCGCCAAGCACAAAGGGCGGCTTCAGCCAGATGCTCGATGTAGGTGGTGGCAACCAGGTTGCGGCCACTTCCACAGAGGTCGATGCCACCGCTTTTGGCTTCTTTGCGGAGCTGTTCAACTCCTTTCCAATCGCCGGGCCCCCAAAGCCAAGCAGGTCGAAGGGCTGTGATGCCGACCTGATCGTCGCTATGGGCCAGAGCGATCTCTTCGCCGAGTTGGATGGCTTGGGCTCTGGCACCAATCGGCGGCTTGGGCAGGCTTCGCCGCTCATCCCAGTGCACCCTGGCTTCGTCGGAAAGCACCACATCGGCACAGGAGATGAGGATGATTCTTTCCACCTTGGCCCATCGGGCTGCTGCGATTGTGTTTTCGATGCCTGCCACATGAACCCAACGCAGCTTGCTTTTTTCCTCATGGGGTCGAGGGGCGACGGCGACAAAAATCGCTTGGCAGCCCCTGGCTGCTTCTGCGATGCTGTTTGGGTTTTCGATGGTTCCTGGCCAAACCTCAACGCCTTGAGGAAGGATCGCATCTTTGCGGCGAACAAGTCCACGCACCTCGTGCCCTTCATCGAGCAGTCGCTTGACGATGGCTGAGCCGGCAAAACCGCTTGCACCGATGACCAAGGCGCGCATTCGGTCCTCACTGGCTTCCATTTTTGAACATTTCTCAGGTAGGGTAGGGTGCGCCAGCCTTCTCAAGCTTGCAGTGGCTCCGTTTTCACACTAGCGCTTAGCTGTATTTTTGCCCCTGGAGTGGTGCCATTGGAGAGTGCAGTAGGAGACAATCACGGCGTTTTCAGGCGTGTCATTGAAGATGCCCTGATTGCTGTTTTTGCTGTTATGGCCAGTGGAGCCGCCTCGTTTGATCTCGTCGTGGGGCGCCTCTGGACCCACGGCTTTTACCTGAGGGGGGCTCACGTGATGGAGGGAGCGAGGGCGCTTGTAAGCCACGTGTCCTTCTTTCGCAACCTTGGAGCGATTGCAGCGTTGGGGGGAGGAGCGTGGCTTTATCTTTCAATTGGGCGCAGAAGCCACCTGCCCAACCCCTGGCTCAATGCGCTTTGGCGGGCCTTTTTGAGTGCTTTGGGGGGAGTTCTTTTGGCTTCTTTTGGAATGTCTCTTTTCTTTCCTCCATCCCATTTGCCTCGCCCTGTTGTGGCAATCGGATTCGTATTGACCCAACTCCTTTGTGTGGTTTTGGCTGTGATGCATGCAAAGGACTGGTTTCGTAGGGCCCTGGGGTTGGGACTGATTGCATTGGCTTCCCTTCTCTCCTTGCTCTATCGGACGCAGCAGCTTCTTGAGTGGACTGCCTGGAAAGAGGTTTCCCTCAGGCACATTCCTCACCTCGGATGGGCAGGGGAAGCGGCTTGGCTTTTCGTTCTTTTGTGGATTGCTGAGCCATTTGCTCTTTTTTCCTCCCTCGTGCGAAGGGAGTGGAAGCGAATTGGGGGATTTGCAATCCTTTTTTTTGTTGTGGTCTCACTTTTGTCAGCCGTGCGAAGCGAGGAGGAATTGGAAAGGCTTGCCTATACTGGCTTTCGGCTTGAATTGATTTCATCCTTTGCTCCCCATGCTTTTTGGGTGTTTTTGGCAGCTGTTTTCGCATGGGGATGCACTTGGCTTCCCTCCCTCCCAATTCCTTGGTCAAAGACCAGCGCCTTTTTCCTGTGGCTTGGAGCAGGCTTTGCTCCGCTCATGCCTTCTTCCATTCTCTATCAGGCATTTGCTGTGCTGATTTTGGTGTGGAAAGCGATGCGGGAGAGAGAAGAGGGAAGCAACTAGGATACTTTTTCAAGGGCCTTTTTGATTCGCTCGATTCCCCTATCAATTGACTCGATGGATGTGGCGTAAGAAAAACGCAAGTAGTTAGGAGCCCCGAACGCGCTTCCCGGTACAACAGCCACATGGGCCGCGTGAAGAAGGTAAGTGGCCACTTCGATGTCGTTTGTGAACTTTTGGCCTCCGGTCGAGCGATTGATGAGCCCTTCAATTGAAGCGAAGGCGTAAAACGCCCCTTCTGGCATCCGACATCGGAAACCGGGCAGGCGATTGAGGCCTTCGACCATCCGTTGCCTGCGCTTGGCAAATTCTTCCTTCAGCTCTTCCACGAAGGATGAGGCCTCGCGCAAGGCCGAAAGCGCAGCGTACTGGGCAATAGAGCAAATGTTTGATGTGGATTGGCCTTGGATCATTTCACAGCGTTCGGCAAGCTCGGGCGGTGCGATGATCCAGCCAACACGCCACCCTGTCATCGCAAAACTTTTGCTTGCTCCGTCCACAATCACCATGCGCTTCCGCAGTTCTGGAGCGACTTTGATCAAGGAAACGGCTTCGAAGCCGTCGTAGACGAGGCGGCCATAGATTTCATCCACGATGATCCAACAATCGTGATCGGCCACTGCCTCTGCGATGGCTTCAAGGCTCTTTCTGTCGTAGGCAGCACCGGTTGGGTTGGAGGGAGTGCAAAGCACGACCGCTTTGGTCCTTGGGCTCAGCGCTTTGCGAAGTTCGTCGGGATCAACCCGAAAGGCTTGGGACTCATGGGTGGGAATCACAACCGGCTTTGCTCCGAAAAGCAAGGCATGCTCTGGATAGCTTACCCAATAAGGGGCAGGGATGATGACTTCGTCTCCTGGTTCATACAAAGCGACTGCCAAATTGAAGAGCGCTTGCTTGGCCCCACATGAGACCACGATCTCAGAGGGCGATATTTCCACTCCTCGGCGTTGGCTTGCTTCTTCTGCGATGGCTTCAAGGAGGGGTGGAATGCCTCGCACAGCAGTGTAATGGGTATACCCCTTGTCAATTGCCTGCTTTGCTCCCTCCTTGGCTGAAAGAGGCGTCTCAAAATCGGGCTCGCCCACGCTGAAAGAAATCACATCAATGCCTGCTGCCTTCATCGCGGCGGCTTGCTGAGCGACAGCCAAAGTGGCCGAGGGACGAATCAGATCCAGTCGAGAAGCGAAAGCGAGCGGCACAAAAGGGTGTCTATCACTTTTGTCATGTATGACCAAGGGCAAATTGGGATTGACAGCGTGCAGTGTGGGGGTTACATCGCGCGCGTGTTCTGCCCCAGCCCGTTCTGAAAATGGGGCCACAAGGATTGGGTCTATGGCGCACCACATGAAAACATCGATTTGGCTCAGCACCATCTTTGCTGGACTGATAGGGATTGGCTGCGGCCCGACCTACCCAAATTGCGATAAGGACGACCAGTGCCGCGAGGGTGAGTTTTGCGTCAACGGCCGCTGTCGGGACTGCCGTGACGACTCCCACTGCCCACTTGGGCAAATCTGTGAACAGTACGATTGCGTTCCCATTCCTGGCTGGTGCAACAGCGATCGCGATTGCCCCCCCGGGCAAATGTGCCAGGACAACCGCTGCGTTCCGCGGCCTGTGGAGCAACGTGCTGAAGGCACTCAAGCCCTTCCTCCGCCTTCTCCACAACAGTGCGAGCTTCAACCGGTGTACTTTGATTTTGACGACCACTCCTTGCGTCCAGATGCTCGCTCTACGCTCGAAGCCAACGTCCAATGCATGCGCGAGCGCAACATTCAAAAAATCATGGTGACTGGAATGTGTGACCCACGAGGCACCGAGGAGTACAACATGGCACTTGGGCACCGGCGGGCAAATTCAGTGCGGGATTACCTCCAGCGCCTGGGCGTGCAGCGCAACCGCATCGAAACGCGCTCAGTGGGCGAGGAGTATGCCACAGGAACTGACGAGGCCAGCTGGGCTCGAGATCGCCGTGCAGAAATCACGCCCCGCTGAGAAGCGCTTTGGAGGCTTGATTTGCTTTGCGACCACTTTTGAAAGTGGAAGGCACTGCTTTTTTTTCAAGCCCTGTGTGCTGAGGCTTAGCGGAATGTGCTCGGCCTTTTTGGTTTCTGGCTGTTTTCTTTGGACGAGCGCCGAGCAAGGAGCGAGCCTTGAGCGCCGAATTGGGCAATGCGAGGAGCGTCTTAATGCCCTTGAAAGCACGGCAGCTGGTTTTACTGCACGCATGGAAAGCGCTGCATCAAAAGTGAAGGAGCTCGAGTCTGTGCTTGAGCAAGCGACGCAGCTTCTTACGAGAAACAGCGCAGACACGGGCGCCCGTGTCGATGAACTCGAGGCACGCCTGCAGATGCAGGCAGGGCTCCTTGATGAGCTGCGTTTTGAGCTTTCTCGCTTGAGCGAGCGGGTGCAGGCCCAAGAGCGCGATTACGAAAAACGCATGAAGCAGTTTGCGCGCCGCGCCGGAGTGGATTTACCGGTCGAAGATTCGGAGATCCCAGCCCAACCAGATGAGCACTTTCGAGCTGCTTTATCTGCCTACGAATTGCGGGACTTTTCCTTGGCTCGGGCCCTCTTTCGCGCTTTTATCACCCGCTATCCAAATGATGCCCGGGTTGACGATGCCATCTACCTCATCGGTCGGAGCTATCTTAGCGAAGACCGGCCAGCCACAGCCCTCAACGAATTTCGCCGCATCTTAAACGAGCACAGAAACGGTGACCAAGTTCCCCAGACCCTCCTTGCCATGGGGGAGGCTTTTTTGCGACTCAAAGAATGCCGCTCTGCCCGTGAAGCGTACGAAGGCTTGATTCAGGCCTACCAACGCACCCCCCAAGCTGGGGAAGCACGCACCCGCCTCCGCGAGATCGAGCGCTTGCCCCAAGAGTATTGCCGTGAGCGCTAGGGGACATAGCGTTTGATTTCGCTCGCTTCTCCTTGAAGCGCTTCTCCTCTCCCTACTCCTCCCATTCCATGCATGAGGCGCACGGCCCCCTCCATTTCAAAAGATGCTCCCATCGGAAGCACAAGCGCATGGCTCGGCCCTCCTGCACCACCTCCTCCTGCTCCTCCTGCCCCACCACTTCCCCCTTGGCCGCCAGGCCCAGAGTAAAACCACATTCCCCCTGTCAGCATGCATGCGCAACCAGGCATTGTGCTACATGATTGACATCTTGTATCGCAATAGCGACCTCCTGCTTGTCCCCTTCCTCCTCGGCCTCCTGCTCCTCCCCTGCCTCCTTCGCCACCCTTTCCGCCGTCTCTTGCTGTGATTTGACTCCTTATGAGGCTCACACGAGCAGATCGATTGGTCAAAAGCACCCCAACGGAAGCGCCTCCCCCCCCTCCGCCTCCTCCTCCAAAACCACCCTCGCCCCCGCATCCACAGGTACCGATGACTGAAACTCTTTCATTCATAGGAAAACAGCCCGACATGCCATCTCCAGCGCAACTGGTTGCACACTGTATCTGATGAGGGGAAGGCGCTACCCCATTTTCACCCGGCTCTCCCTTCCCCCCATTTTGCCCTTTGCCTGGGACAAATCCCATTGCACTCCAAGCAGGCATTCCTGCGCTTCCGGTTGCTCCCGCCATTCCATTCGCCTCCCCATCGAGCAGGATGGGCTCATGCTCCCGCAGTTGCTCCCCCCATCGCTGCCACCTGTACCTTCACCTCCATTTCCCCCATCTCCTCCCTTGCCCGCTTCGATGATGGTTTTGATGATTTCAACGGAACCAGATGCACTCCATATCCCAATCGATGATTCCCCGTTTTCACCCCTTGCACCATCCCGGCCATCGCGCGCGCGGATCACCATGTTTTCGATTTGCAAGTTCCCTCGAAACATGCTGGCATCGATTGCAATTGCGCTTGGTGAGTTGAGTTCGGCACGGCCCTCTCCCCGGCACCACCCTGTTGTGCTTCTCACAAAGCCACCAAGGAGGTGCACATTGGAGTGTCCTGAAGAGATGGTCAAGGACTCCACGTATTCCCCATTTTCGATAGCAATCACACAGTTTTGGCAAGAATTGATTGCAGCCTGAATGCTCCCTAGAGGACTGTGGGGGCTTCCGTCTCCTTCGTGAGGCGCATTTGCACTCACAAAGATGGCCTCTCGTGGAGGGCGATCAGATGGTGGGCAAATTGCACCATCTTCGAATTGAGAGTCAGCTGGAGCATCGGTTGAAGCATCTCGTTGTGTTTCCACCCCGCCATCGATGCGCCCGTTGAATGGCGGAAGGGTGTTGGGATCGACGAACACATCGCTGCACCTGCCTTGACGACATGTTTGATTTTGACCACACCCTTGAGTGCAACTTCCGTCGATCCAGAGAACCACTGTGCGCACCTCACCCTGAATAAAACGTGACCGCACCTTTCCGCTTCCGATGGTTGCTCCTTGGTGGATCGCGTTTGCTTCAACCTCAAACCACCGTTCACCTGGCTGTTTGGGAACCAGGGTGATCAGCAAGGGGAAAAGTTGAGGATTTTCGACGTTTTGGTCGAATGGTGGGGTGATTCCACTCGAGAGTGCTTCTTGTGTGGGTGCGCCAAGAATACGAACTCTGAGTTGGGAAATCCCCCGTTCAAGCACCTCAGGGGTGGGCATGAGCTGAACCACGACTGCCGTCGGAGAGCGTGGGGAAGCACACGAAAGAATCCCGGAAAAAGACATCAAAAATGACACGCAAAGCACTCGGTGAAGCATGGTTAATGACCTCTCGAAGCATTTCATCGCCACTTAAGTGCAGCGACAATACCGCCATCTCCTACGTCACCTTTAGGGGGAGGTGAGGCGCCTGGATCAAAGATGAGTGCGCCCATCACCAAAGCGCCTCCGACGAGCAATGTCACACCCGCGATCCCAAAAATCCAGTGCAGAGCGCTTTCGTCTGTTCGGTTGGATTGAACTGATGGTTGAGAGAGGACTGATGGCTGTGGGAGAGCAGAAGAAGTGGGATTCGTGTGGCTTGGTGATGACTCAGGGATTAGGGCTTTGTTAGGAGGTGAATCCCCTTCAATCCTGCGCCGAAGATAGGGGATGCGTTTTTCAACTTCCGCCCGGTTCGGTGCGTCTTGTGGAGAGACCTCGAGATAGGCTTCAAAGGCTTGGAGGGCGCGTTCGTCGAAGCGCAGCCGATCAGCTGCTTGGCCGATATTATAGAGGAGTGCAGGTCGGGGGCTCAAGCGATAGGCTTCTTCAAAAAGCCGGAGGGCCTCCTCGTAGTTTCCAGCCTCGTAGGCTGAACGCCCCTCGAGAAAACGCCTGCGTGCTTCTTCGTCTTGGGCTCCTCGAGGGATCTCGGTGTTTCGCTCGCCTTGACGAGGCGGTATAGCACCTTGGGCGCAAAGCCTGGATTCAAAAGCCCCCACAAGCAAGCACCCAACTCCAATCACCCATGCGTTCCTTTCCAACCTCATTGAACTCCTTCCTGGATTTATTGAATTGAACTGCCCGCTCCTATCTTTTGCCTTGAGAGCCAGTGTGATGATTACCTTTTGTACTGTCAAGTGGCTGCTGCCAATACCTGGAACTGGGTGCAGGTGAGGATGAAACAGAAAGTGATCCGGTTGTCACCAGTTGGTGTTTTGGTGTACCATCGACTAAGAACTGTTGCGAATCCGGTTGCTTTCTTCATGCACCAAATCGACGAGCATTCGCACCCTTTGGGGATCGCTGGAAGGAAGAATGCCATGGCCAAGGTTGAAGATGTGGCCTGGACGCTTGCCAACGGCTTCGAGAAGCGAAATGGTGCGTTCTTTAAGGAGCGCTTCATCACCAAGGAGAAGGGCAGGGTCCAAATTGCCTTGCACTGCAATCGGGCCTTCTGATTCAAGCTCCTGCCACACCCTTGGGAGGGAGGCGCGGTGATCGATGCCAATCACGTGGCCTCCCGCTCGGCGCATGAGGGGGAGGAGGCTTGGATTGCCTGTGGCAAAGTGAATCACTGGAACCTGGTTCCCAATCGCTTCAAAAATCGGGTGAAGGTATGGTTGAACGAATTCGGTGTAGTCCTCTGGCGAGAGCGCACCGACCCAGCTGTCAAAAAGCTGAATGCAATCAACGCCTGCATCGATTTGGGCGAGGAGGTAGCGTTTGACTGCCTCAGCCAGTCGCGTCATGAGCTCTCGCCAAGCGCCCCGGTCGGAATACATGAAAGCCTTGGTGCGCGCATGGTCCCGGGAGCTTCCACCTTCGATGAGATAGGAGGCGAGGGTAAAGGGAGCACCTGAAAAACCGATGAGGGGAATACGGTCACCAAGGGCTTCTTTGGTCAGTTGAATCGCTTCCATCACATAGTGCAATGAAGAGTTGGGATCAATCTCGGTTGGGATCCTTTCAACATCTCGGATGTCTCGGAGAGGGGTGCGGATGCAGGGCCCCTCACCTTTGGTGAACTCAAATCCAATTCCCAGGGCCTCAAGGATCACCAAAATGTCGGAAAAAAGGATTGCTGCATCTACTCCAAGGCTTTCTGCAGCGCTCACAGCGATTTGCGCAGCGATTGATGGTGTTTTGCAAAGCTCCATAAAAGAAAACCGAGAGCGCAGGGCGCGATACTCAGGTTGATAGCGCCCGGCTTGGCGCATGAACCAAACGGGGGTGTACGGTGTCGCTTTCCCCCAACATGCATCCAGAAAAGGGTGGGCCATGGTGAACAAGGGTGGCAACTAGAACAAAAAGGCAATTCGGCTCTGAAGAGTCCAAAGGAGCGGTTGGGTGAGGCGCCCCCACCTTTGGTCGCGTTGGCTGTCAATCGCGCCGAGCGCATCACCCACACCCATCACCCCAAACTCGTTACTCCAGCGCATTTCATCCTTTGGCCCCCAACTCACCTTGAGTGCAAGGTCGAGCTCCCATCCAAGCAAACACTCGGGGCTGATGCTCGAAGAACACTTGCCAGTTGAACCACCTGCTTGGATGTTGAGTGGTTCATTCAGTTGATCAGCGAAAGCGAGCAAAAACTGGCCGATGAGTTCAAGCCCACCCATTGGACCAAGAGGGCGAAAACGCAGTTGGGGCAGAATGTAGATCGAGTTCCACACCCCTCCCTGCGACCACACCGATGGTGAGTAAATCTCGTATGCCATTGCTGTTCGGACATTCAGCACAACCGGGTAAAGGAGGAGACCAACGAGGTAGTTTGGGTTGTTTGGGCGTTGAGTAAACACCTTTTGCCCAAGGAGCGATAGACCTGCTTGACCTGTTGAAAATCCGCTTTCAACCAAAGCTGTCCATATGGGGTCTTCAAGCCCCAGCCGCGCGGCGCCGCCCCAGATATTGGCGCCTATCCGCGTTGCAGTCCGGCCGAATGGCACCGTGCAGCTTTGGGCTGTTGGGTCATCACAATAATCCCCCGTGAGGGGGACACCATTGCTTGTACCTTGGATGGTGTACAGTTCACCCTCGCTGTAGATGAGGGGCATGCGGCGCCCGAAAGCCGACCAACGGAGCCTGTAGAAGGCATCACCGATCCAGATGTCTGAGGACGTATGGGCTTGCCCGCGATAGACAAGGACAAGGGCAGCGATGAGCTCATCCCGTGCGCTCACGCGTGAGTTGAATTCCGGATCCACCCATGCAAAAATCAGGCTTGATTGAAACACATCGTCTTGCCCCTGGGTGCCCGATGGCCTCACCCCTGGGTACTCGCTTCCAGCAAGGAAAGCAAAGGGGATGTTGGAGCGAGGCGGAACGGTGCTCGTAGATGGGTTGTTGTAGCCACGGCTGTCTTCGACAAGCCAGTCGTAAGCAAGGCCCAAGACGAAGGGTGTGGTTGGAAGGCCATCAGGGCCTTTGTATTCGGCGATGTGCGTTCCTGCCAGGGTGTTGATGATGTTGAGGGGGCGGGTAAAGAAAGCGATTCGATCGAAGGTGGTGCCGGCCAAGGCATCACCAAAATCGTTGCGGAAGGAGTTGTCGGGCGTGGCA
>JANWYL010000072.1 GCA_025056955.1 Sandaracinaceae bacterium
TGCCGAAATCGAGTGCCCATGGGAGATGCCCAAGCAAGCAAAGAAGCACGCTACCCCAGGCGATTCCCCAAATCGGGCTGCTTCCCCTCTCGAACAACGCGCTCATCGCTGCACTTCCAAGGGCGATGCCGACGAGAAAGGTTTCGAGAATCAACGCAAAGGCGTAGATCGAGCTTCCCAAAGCCATTGCGAGGGCACGCGTCCAAACCACTTCGTAGGCCATTGAGGCTGTTCCTGAGAGGGCAAAGGCAAAAAAAGCCGCAAGGTGGAGTGGGCGAGAAAAAGAGGGTCTATCGGCGCTAGAATGAGGTTCAACCATTTTGGCCAGTCCCAAAAGGAGCAGGACCAGGCCTAGAAGCCCTCCGAGGCGGAAAGCCCATGTCCACACGCCTTGGTCTTCAATGGCTGCCGAAGCGAGCAGCGAACACATCCCAAAAAAGCCACCGCCAATGGAGGCAAGGAATTGGGGTGCTGAGGTGCTCGTTTGGATTTCTGCCTTTCTTTCAGGCCAGATGCGAATTGGAGGCCCGCCTCGCCATGGGCTCCCGATCAATGGCTCCCGAAGGAGGGCAATCATGAGAGCGATCGCAAAATTCATCCCGCAAGCAACCCAGTTCGTTGCGCGAAGCCCAAAATGAGGCATGAGCACAAAGGTCGAAAGCAATGGCCCGAAAGAAGCTCCAAGGGTGTTTGTGGCATAAAGCCATCCCGCCCGGCTCGAAGCGCGCAGCGGGTCGTCATCGCCTTGGACAAAGTGGCGAAGGAGGAGAGGGGTTGAGGCTCCCATGAGTGTGGTCGGCAAGAGCAGGATCGGAAGCACGCACAAAAAGCGTGCCACCATAAAAAGACCAGATTCGGCGCTGAGGCTTTCTCGAAGCCAGGCGTTGACGTGGGCCAGCCATCCCTCCGCTTCAACCAGCCAAGGAATCAAAAGGGACCAAATCGCCACAGCCAATTCGGCCAAAGCGTATGCAAAGATCGGATGAGGGATACGATGCGCCACACGGCCTCCAAGCCAGCTGCCAAGGCCAAGGCCTGCCATGAAGGCGCTAAGGACCGTGCTCACCGCGACAGAAGTGGCGCCAAAAACATGCTGAAGCATGCGTGTCCAGATGGTTTGAAAGATGAGCGAAGAGGCGCCGGATAAGAAAAAAGCCAAAAATGGCGCAAGCCTGTGAAAGTGGCGCATGGAAAATGCCTCGATTCTGCACTATAGGCTGAGCTCGTCTCAGTGGTAAGCAAATGCACTGCCCAAAGGAGGCGCTAGGCTATGGGCATGGCCTCGATCGCCAAAGCGCAAAAAAAGAGGGCGTCTGTCTGCTTGATGCTTGCTGCCTTGGGGCCGATCGCCACTCTAAAGGCTGCGGCTCAGGCCCCTTGGAGAACACGCCACGCCCAAGAGCTCGTGATCCTAGGAGAGCGCTTTGCCAAGGCGGGTGATCGGCTGAGCGCCAGGGCCTGTTTTCGAGAAGCGATTGAGAGCGACCCAAACCTTGCAGAAGCTTACGTTGCCCTTGGAGAGCTCGAGCTTGAGCGTCAGGCTTTGGCGGATGCATTGCATGTCTTCCGGCTGGGAGTTGCCAGAGCAACGCCAGACCTTCGGCTGTGGCTTGGCTTGGCCAAGGCCTTCGAAGCGAGTGGTCGAAGCGAAGAGGCCCAAAGGGTTCTTCAAGAAGCAGAAAGGCGCTTTGTTGCTCACCGCGAAGAGATCCTTCGCTCTCGCTTAGAGCAAGCGGAGCGGGCGTTCAGATGGTCAGAAGCCATTTCAATTGTGCGTCGCCTCCTTCTCGAAGCCGAGCGGCGCAACTTGCAGGAAGAGGTCAAGGAGCTTGAACTTCGCCTTCATGCCCTAAAAATGCTCGTCAATGGGCTTGATCCTTTGTCCCGCTTGGGGAACCAACCATCGCTTGTGCGAAGGGCCCTCGTCGAGCTAAGGCGCTAGCTTTCATCGCTTTCGCTCTCTTCTTCCAATGGTTTTTCCAATGGCTTGGCATTCTCTTTCCACACCATGAGGGCTTCGTCTGGCTGAAACTCAACTTGCCACGGGCCCAGCTTGGTCGGATGAACCACTCGAATACGCAATTCCTCGAGGAATTCCTTTCTTCTCATGTTATAGGCCCCAAAGCGGGCAAGGTGATCCGTGTACACTTGACAATCCACAAGCCCAATTCCCCAGCGGATGAAGTGGGCAATCAAGGTGACAAAAGCCACTTTTGAGGCGTTTGGCTCAAGCGCGAACATCGATTCTCCCGAAAAATAGCTTCCGATGCTCACTCCATAGAGCCCCCCAACCAATTTTCCATCAAGATACGCCTCCGCGCTGTGTGCATAGCCCTCCTGGTGAAGCTTGATCATCCCCTCCACGAGAGAAGAAGTCATCCATGTCCCGCGCTGCCTTGGACGAGGCACAGTTGCGCAATTCCGAACCACAGATTCAAAGTCAGTATCAAAGCGAATTTCAAAGCGTTTTTTCCGCATTTCTTTTCGCAAGGAACGGCTCAGATGAGTTGATTCGGGGCGCAAAACAAAACGAGGGTCAGGAGAAAACCAAGGGATCAGGCTTCCCGAAGAAGAGGGCCAGGGAAAGATCCCTTTGGAATAGGCGAGGAGCAAGCGCTCAACTCGAAAATCGCCGCCTACGGCCAAAAAGCCATCCTTCCGCCCTTCTTCAGGCGGAGGAAACCAAAGCTCTTCGTTCAACAAAAAAATGAGTTCGCGCGGGGGCTTTTTGTGCATGACGTCCACCAAAAGGCAAACCTGAAGAGGACTTAGTGGAGATCAGAGCTCGACTGGTCAACTACCCTTGGGACCAATTCTCCTCCTTCGACGTCAAAAAGCACCTTCCCACCATTTCGCAAAGGGCCAAAGAGAATAAGCTTGGCCAAGGGCTTTTTGATGGCTTGCTCAACTGTTCTCGCCATCGGGCGAGCGCCAAACTGAGGATCATAACCCCTCTGCGCAAGCCATTCCCTGGCAGCATCGGTAATCTCAACCTGCACCTTTCGCTCTCCCAGCTGCTCCCCGAGGAGACGAATTTCTTTCTCGACAATTTTGTAGATGACCTCTCGGCTGAGGCCAGAGAAGAAGATGATGGCATCAAGGCGGTTTCTGAATTCGGGCGTGAAGGTGCGCTCAAGCGCACGCATTCCCCGGCGTGGGTCAGGCTTGGCTTCGGCTTCAAATCCAATGGGGCGTGATGCCATCTCGTGAGCGCCCGCATTGGTTGTCATGATCAGAATGACATTCCGGAAATCGGCCTTTCGTCCGTTGTTGTCGGTAAGCGTCGCATGGTCCATCACTTGAAGGAGAATGTTGTAAAGGTCAGGATGGGCTTTTTCGATCTCATCCAAAAGCAACACAGAGTGTGGATGCTTTCGAATGGCGTCTGTCAGCAAACCCCCTTGATCGAAGCCCACGTAGCCAGGCGGCGCGCCGATCAGCCGAGAAACAGTGTGGCGTTCCTGATATTCGCTCATGTCAAAGCGGATGAGTTCAATCCCCAAGATTTTGGCAAGCTGCTTGGCAAGCTCTGTTTTTCCAACACCCGTAGGACCACAGAAGAGAAAATTGCCAATTGGCTTTTCGCCAGAACGCAGCCCCGCACGTGCGAGTTGAATTGCGCTGCATATTTTCTCGATCGCCTCGTTCTGCCCGTAGATCTGGGCCTTGAGTTTTTCTTCAAGATCCCGCAGCTTGCTTTCTTCTGAAGCAGAGACGTTCCGCTCTGGGATGCGGGCCATGAGCGCCACGACCTTTTCAATATCGTTCACCGTCACCCGATGGGTTGGTTGCATCCTCATTCGGTCACGCGCTCCAGCCTCGTCAATCACATCGATGGCTTTATCGGGAAGATAGCGCTCGTTGATATAACGCGCAGCGAGTTTTACAGCGCTTTCGATTGCCCCTTCTTCGTAGCGCACTTGATGGTGGGCTTCGTATCGGGAACGCAAGCCCTCAAGAATAAGAATCGTGTCCTCGATGCTGGGCTCAAAAATGTCCACGCGCTGAAAGCGACGCCCGAGCGCCCGATCGCGCTCAAAACTGGCCTTGTATTCTTCGTGGGTTGTCGAGCCAATGCAGCGCAGCTTGCCAGAAGCCAATGCAGGCTTGAGCAAATTCGAAGCATCAAGCGTTCCCCCACTCACTTGACCTGCTCCCACGATCGTGTGGATTTCGTCGATGAAAAGGATCGCGTTTTTGTGCTCCATGAGCCGTTGAACCACCCCTTTCAAGCGCTCTTCGAACTGGCCACGGTACTTTGTGCCGGCGATGAGCCCACCCATATCGAGCTCAAAAATTGTGGCATCTGCCAGCGCTTTGGGAACCAAACCCTGGTGAATGCGCAAGGCCAGACCTTCGACAATTGCGGTTTTTCCGACTCCCGGATCTCCTACAAGCACGGGGTTGTTTTTGCGCCTTCTTCCGAGAATTTGGATGATTCGTTCGATTTCCCGATCCCTCCCAATCAAGGGATCTATTTCTCCTTTCGCTGCGGCTTGATTGAGGTTGCGGGTGTAAGTGGCCAGGAGATCACGGGGCTGGACTTCTTCTTCCTGATCTTCAATGAACCATTCCGAACTTTCTTCATTGTTGCTTTTGGACTTTTTGCGACGGCGGTGACGTTGGTGCTCAGGGCTGTTTGAATCAGGGAAAATCCCATGACTTACAAAGCGCTTGAGAGAGTACAGATCCATTCCCCCCTCTTGAAGGAGGTAAGCTGCATGGGAATCCGGCTCTTCGAGGATATGGATGAGAATATGACCCCCATGAATTGACTGCATTTCAGCGCTTACGGCATGGGCCAAGGCCTCATTGAGCACCCTGTTTACCGCAATCGTTTCGATAAGGTCGTATTGGTTGTTGCCTTGGGGGAGGGTTTCAAAGTGTTTTGAGAAAAAACGATCAAGCTTGGCACGGAGTTGCTTGCGGTTGATGTGAAACGCATCAAAGGCCAAAGCAGCCTGCGGGTCTTCTGTCAAGGCATAAAGCAGGTGCTCCAGCGTCACAAACTCATGCCGCTTGCGCCGGGCGAGCTCGTAGGCCCGCCTAAGGGTTTCTTGAAATTCAGGGCTGAATTGGGGAGTCGTTGGCATGTGGCTCACGGACTTTGATCAGAGTCATTGCTCTCGTCGGGTTCCATGGTCAAAAGCAAAGGAAAGCCTTCTTTTTCTGCGAGCTTATTGACGATGTGAATTTTGGTTTCGGCCACTTCTTTGGTATAAATACCAGCAACACCAATTCCATTGTGATGCACGTGCAACATGATCTCACGCGCACGTTTCAAGGTGTGGTGAAACACTGAAACCAGAATTTGCACAACAAAAGTTTGAGTCGTGTAGTCGTCGTTGTGAATGAGCACCCGATACATTTTGGGACGCTGGGGTTGGACCAGGTTTTCTTTTTTTGGCTTGACACGGGGCTTTGCTTCAACTGTTCCTCCTGGCTCCCAACTCAGCTTTGCCATGGAACCCTCCGCTGGTCTTATAACGTAGCATACATATTAGCATACAGAGGTGCAGCGGAAAAGGGCGAGTGCCAAATTCACCCTTCCTCGCACCAGCGGCGAATCCGTTGTCCAAGATCGTAGAGGCTTGCCCTTCCAAAGATTGGAGGGACTTCGAAGCGAGAGCCATCCTTGAGCTCCAACTCCAAGCTGAGTTTTTCTTCGTCAATAATTACCCGAAAAATTTCATTACGGTGGATGCGGCGGGGTTCTTCTGCTCCAGAAGGGACTTCGATTTGGTTGGGATAAAGCACCAAGCCTTGTCTCTGAAAGGAGCGATGGCGGGCAAGTCCTTCTTTTATGCGCTTCATCCAGAAGCGCAAAGCCATGACCACCACTCCCGTTAGAATGGTTTTCCCCATGAGAGGCAAGTCAGATCCCCACAAGCAGGCCACTGCCAGGCCACTGCCTAAAAAGACAAAGTACCGAAGAGCTGCAATTTGGAGCTCGCCTTGGTCGTATGGAAAGATCTCCTTTGTGCGTTGACCAATCGAATTCGTGTCACACCTCGGATCAACGGAGGACGATTCGCGCAAAATAGCTTTGGTTGGTTGCATTGGCGATCCTTATGGTTTTCTCGTCTGCGTGGAGGAAGATGGCAAGGTCTCCTGCTGCAAGAGCGCAAGAAGTGCCATCTTCTCGGAATGAAATGTATACAAGGACAGAGGCCGGGAGCCGATCGAGCCCGTGTTCGATTTCGAGCTCTGTGCGGGCAGGGTAGGGGAGCCACTTCACGCCACCCCCTTGGGTTCCCCACGGTGCACTCTCCCAAGAGTTGCTTTCAGGGTCGAAGCGGGCTTGCGCAAGCTCAGGGGAGCCACGGCCAATGCGCAGGGTTTGAAGCGGCGGCACTGTCTGGCAGCCAATCAGGTACAGGACCACTAATAGCCATTGCCAAGGAGTTGAAATTGCCATGGGATGGTTTAAAGAGTGCCTCAAGGTACCGAGCGAGACGCAAAGCACACGATCACAAAACACCCATCGTCCACAATTCCCTCGCTTGAACTTGGCGTCGTTCAAAAAAGCCCGGAAATATGAGGAGTTCGATTCCCAAACACGATGACATCCCTTTGTTCGTAGGTTGGAGGGGCGTGAAGCTCTGCCTCGCTTTGCCCTGGTCGTGGCGCTTCAGGGCGGGTGATGCTGCGCTCAAGACCGGTGTAGTCTTTGGGACGTGCAACCAGCACAGGGGCATGGGCAAGTTTCACCAATCGCTCGGAAACGGATCCAAGCATGAGGCGCTTAAGCCCCTTGTGGCCGCGCGTTCCCACGATAATCAGGTCGGCATCCACATCCACAGCGACTTGGTGGATGGCTTCTGCCGGGTCACCGAATCGCACGTGCTGAACCAAGGGGCGTTCAAAAGGAAGCCCCGTGTAACTGGCCCGCTTTCCCTCGATGTACTCCTTAAGGATCTTTACTGCCTCCTCAGCGGCACGCTCATCTACCGCAAGCCGTTCTGCACTTGGAGACTTCGATCGCTCCACGACCACGTGAACCAGGTGCAGCTCAGCGCTTGGCATTTCGCGGGCCAACTCGATGCCCATGCGAAAGGCCTCATCCCCACTTGGCCCAAAGTCGATGCCCACAACTATCCGATAGGGCTGGGGAGAAGGATGAGAAGAGGGGTGCGGGCTTGTGTTAACCATGTCGACAATTTGCCCTTTCTTCTGGCCGATCGCAAGCTGTTCTTTCTTCTCGCCCTAAGCGAAATGAAAACCACGTCGCAACCCAAGTCGAGGCTCACCTACTTGATTGGAGTCGCTTTGAGGGAGGCCTTTCCATCTTTCAAGTACACCGTGAAGCGCACCTTTGTTGCTCCGTGGGTTTTTTGGATTTTTTCCTGATTACGCAGGAGTTGCTCCCTGAACTTCTCATAGGTGAGGCCAGCAACCGATTCACCGCACTGCTGCTTTGTGGCAATGTACTGCTCGTAGATTTCCCTAAAGTGGGCTTCGTCGATCACCAGCCCACTCTCTCTGGCGCTTTGGCGGATCAAATCTTGAGGCACTTGAGAAACAAGGGT
This sequence comes from Sandaracinaceae bacterium, assembly GCA_025056955.1. Taxonomy (GTDB): domain Bacteria; phylum Myxococcota_A; class Polyangia; order Polyangiales; family Sandaracinaceae; genus JANWYL01. The sequence goes on from JANWYL010000072.1 coordinate 7,530, forward strand.
GCGCTCCTCCTCTTCGTCATCAAAGAGGGGAGAAATTTGGAACGAACCAGTCACGGTGGGAGCTGGCCCCTTGAGCGATGGCTGAGGAGGAGTTTTGGGAGGAGCAGGGGGGGGAGGGATGGGCTTTGCCACAGAAGATGGGGGCGCAGGTTTGGGAGAGGCAAGGGGTGGAGGAGGGGCTGCTCCTTGTGGTGGAGAGGCTTGTGATGGAGAGGGGGATGCAGAGCTGGCTTCTTGGGTGCTTGAAGCAAAGCCAAAAAAAGAAGGGGCTGAGGTTGAAGGAGCTTGGCTCAGAAGGGCATTGAGATCAGCTGCCCGCTTTTTGGCTTGGCCTGCCTGTTCTTGGAGGCGGTCTATCGCATCGTTGATGGCGCTCCCAATTGTCCTGAACTGAGAAGGCATGTCTTGGAGTGCAAAGCGCTCGCTTTCGCCCTTGCCCAGGGCCTGGGCCAGCTTTCGAAACTGAACAAGCGGACGGTCCCGCTCGAGGTACACAAAAAGCATCCCCAGGGCTAAAAGGCCAAAAATCGCCCCAAGCATCGTTGGCAGTGCTGCTTTCCAATCTTCTTGGGAAGCGGAGCTCAACAAGGCCCAAGGCGAGGCGAGGAGCTTCAAGGGACGGGCAACAACATACCCACAGCCTGCTTCTCCAGCACTTCCAACCAGAGGTGCGTAGATGGCAAGGCCTCCCATAGAAAGCTCTTGGACATCGCTTGCCTCCCCCTTCGAGAGGGGGCCCTCGAGCACGGTTGGCAGGACTTGCGCCAGCTCGTCGCGACGTGGCGCCTTTTGTACCCCTTCAGGCATGCCACTTGCCACGATCTGGTTTCGGATGAAAAAGCCAAGACTCGCTCCGTGGAGGTAGTTCGATACAACCCGAGATGCAAAGGCGTCATCCAAGCGTTTGGCATGGATGATTGCTCCAATGAACTGCCCCCCCTCAATGACTGGCCGCGCTGCGATGCGGTAAAGCTCTCCATTCCATGTCCAAACGTCATCGCGCATGTAGCCTGAAAGCGCACGCGAAACTGCCGGAAATGCGGCAAGGCCAGCAGAGGCTGGAATGGTCCCAAGGCCAACTTGCCCAGCGATGATGCCTCGTTGATCGACTGCTGCAATGAAATCGCCTGCCATCTCTCCAAGCTGAGCGTTGAGCTCGCCAAGCCTTGTTGACAAACGGGTGCGGAGGCTCTCTGGCACTTCTGCTGCAGCTCCCCTGGCATTGGCTTCTCGCAATGCCGAGCGAATGTCCCCGTGGGCTGCAATTCCAGAGATGGCATCAAGGCGGGCCCGGGCGTCGATTTTGAGCAAAAGTTCGAGTTCCTGGCGGTCCCGGGCGAGGTCCATGGCTGTCTGCTGCCGGGCCTGGCCGTCAAGCCACCTCACCGCAACGACAGAAGAAGCGATCCCAATACCTGCGCCAAGCGCGAGAATGAAGAACCAAAATCGAGACAGCAGCATCGAATCGCCTCGCGGTTTAGAGAGCTAAGGTTTGGGGAGAGAAATCGGTTCGATGACCACTTCTTTTGCATCGCCGACTTGAACGGCGCGCCCAGGGAGGACTTCTCGACTGCCGTGGAAAACCCTAATGGTATAGCTTCCTGGCTCGATCCCGCGAAAAACAAAGCTTCCATTCGGATCGACGGAAGCCCTTGCGATGAGGTCACTTAGCACATGGAGATGACCGCGTACATGGGGAAAGTTACGGTCACGAAGAGGCCAATTCCCAGGTGCAGAAAACTGAAGGGGCCTCGATTGGCCAGGCGCTGTTTGCACGGGAGGGAGCTCAGCGTTGCCTTCTGCAAAGAGCTCGTATGGGCAAGCGTCTTCGTTTCTCAGGAGAGCCGTTTGCCCCGCACGAAGCACAACTGTTGCGGGGAAAAGCGAGCCATTATGAAAACGCAAGGCCCCTTGCTCTGCGGCAGGAGTGCCCTGCCCTGTGAGGACCACAGCCACTTCGCGAGCGACATCGAAAGGCCTGGCTTTGGGTTCAAGGAAACCTGTCCACTCCTCCCAGTAGAAACGACGCATTTGCTGGGTATTTTGAGGTTCAAAAGCTGAAGCATGGTCGGAGGCAGCCTGAATGGAACCACGGACGTCGGCAGCAGAAACGGCTGAAATGGCGGTGAGCAAAGCGATGGCGAAAGTGGTGAAAGCTCGTACCGAAATAGACCGACGAGATTTCTTTCTCGATCGATGTGGATGCATTGAAAGTAAGCCTACAAAAGCAACTGGCTCTCGATCAATAATGTGACCCCCTCGCGAAGGTGACTCGCAAAGGTGAGAAACCAAGTGCTTGCCTCATCTCTAGAGTCTTTGCTAACCACTTGCATGGCCTTTTGCCGACGCTTTCTCGCTTTGGCGATTTTGCTTTGCACGCAAGTTCCTTTTCTGTCCCTGGCCCAAAGGAGGGTGCCAAGCATTCCTGTGAACATCGAATCGATTCCTCCTGGGGCAACTGTCTACCTGGACTCCGAAACCACCACCCTGGGCGTGACACCCCTGTCTTCGGTGCGGGTACCACGCGGGCCACACACCCTGATTTTCCGTCTGGCAAACCATGAGGAAGCCCGGTTGAGCGTAAACATTGCACGAAGAAGGGAAACCTTCCGGGCCATTTTGCGCCCCCTTGCGGCGATTGAGGTCTCGCCCGGCAACGAAGGTGCTCGTGGCGCTTCTGTTTTCATTGACGGCCAGCCCATCCCAGGAGGAACCCTCCAGTTTACGCCAGTGCGCATCGAGAACCTCCAGCCAGGCCGTCACCAGGTGCGGGCCACTCGCGAGGGCTACGTGCCCTTTGAGCAGTGGGTCGACGCCCAAGGAGGTCAAGTCGTGCGAGTGGCTGTGATGCTCGAAAGGGCTGCACCAACAACAGGCTCGATCTTCGTTGCAGCAGACATTGAGGGTGTTCCGATTTTTCTCGATGGGCAGCCAACAAATCTTGTGACTCCTGCGGTGATCGATAACGTTCCTGCAGGCAACCACACGGTGGAGCTTCGACCTCGAGATGGTGATCCATTCTCACAAGCTTTGGTGGTTGAGGCTGGGCGCAGGGCTGAAGTGCGGGCCAGACTGCGCCGCGAAGCCCCAGCGACTGGCACGATTGCTGTTCTCGTCGATCAACCGGGTGCCGTGGTGCGAATCAACGCGGAAACGCTTCCTCCTGGCACCTACACCAAAAGCGGGTTGGCTCCAGGCACCTACGTCGTGCAGGTGCTGCTTGAAGGCTATCAGCCCTTCCGACGCGAAGTTCAGGTCCAAGCTGGGATGACGACCACTGTCGATGTGAATCTCACGCGCATCGAAGCTCCTCCTGGCCCCATTGCCATTCGCGTCAATGTGCCTGGCGCCCGGGTTTTTGTGGACGGGACGGAGCACACAGCACCCTATGTGGCCCGCGATCCACGCGGAGGCAATCACGCGATTCGCGTGGTGGCCCGCGGCTACCGCGAACAAAGCTTTACCTGCAACAACTCAAACGGTTCAACCGACTGCGATCGCGATATTGTTCTCGAGCCCGAGCAGGTGGGATTCAAGGTGGTGCTCACCCATCCCCTGCGTCCTCAAACAGTTGCCCGGGTTTTTGTCGACGGAAATGACGTTGGGGCAGTTCCCTACGAAGGGCAACTCACGGTGGGAAGCCACACGATTGCCGTGCGTGCCCCTGGCTATGAGCCTTTTGAGCGCCAGGTGAACGTGAGGCTGGGCGAAAACATCCTCATGCAGGTCCGATTGATCGATTCAGGTGAAATCCTTGCTTCCGTCACGACTTCTCACTCTGCATTGCCAATACCGGTCAATTATCCCTTTTTGGATGTTTCTGTCGGGTGGCCCTACTTTGGAGAGCTGCGCCTCGGAGTCGGGCTCCACGAACTGATGGATGCAGGCTTTGCGGTCCGCTCTTTTGGACGCATTACCGAATTCGAGGGAAGAGCCCGCTTTGGCACACGGCTTGGAAGCATCCGCCAGCTCGCAGCAGGTGCCCAAGTGCGCTTTGGAGGTGGCTTGGGCTTCGATTCAAACGTGGCTCGGCCAGTCTATACCGGTTCAATGGATTCGCAGCTTCCTCCTGGGGTTTGTGATCCTTCCAAGGAGTCTCCTGTCGATGGCATGGGCCAAAGGCTCTCCCAGTGCGCCAACCAAGATGTCCAGCCTCGTGGCCGAGACATGATGCGTTACAGCTATGGAGTCAACACTTTCTTTTTGAGCCTCGAAGGGAATTTGAGCCTCGTGCTCGAACCCTTGGCCGTTGTCACCGTTTGGCTTGGCCTGGACTTGTCAAGCGACCAGTACGCTGGCCATGCCAGAGATCCAGGTGCCTACGCGGACTTTGGCCCAAGCGCTGATCGGATTTGCCGGGATCCAAGCACCGGGGGCCCGCCGATTAAGATTGAGTGTAAAAGGCAAGAGATGGCGAGACTCAGGCTTGGAGGAGCCGTCGAATTCAACGCGAGCCGTCACTTTGCCATATGGGGGATCTTTGAGGGGATCCTCGCCCAAACTTCAGACCACCGCAGGCTGTACTCAAGCGTCCTCGATTTCATTGGTGATCGGCAACCTGACATTCGGATTTACCCACGCTTGGGCATCACGTATAAGTTCTAGCCTCTCGATCTTAGGGCGGCCAATTTGGGGAGTACCCACAGGCCAAATGAATTTCAAGGTTTACCATGCCCCTCGATCTTTCGCCTGAGCTCCTTTTTGGTGGAGAGGTACCTCTTCCTCCTCCTAGGCGGCGCATCTTTTGCAACCGCACCCTCAACCTCCGCTCCATCCAAGCCGTTGGATTTGATATGGACTACACCCTCGTCCACTACCAGGAAGAGCGGTGGGAAGGGCGGGCATATGAGCACTGCAAAGAGCGCCTCCTACATCTTGGCTTGCCTGTCCAATCTTTGACCTTTGACCCCAGCCTGGCGATGCTTGGCCTCGTCCTCGATCTTAAGCTCGGCAATGTCGTCAAAGCCAACCGCTTTGGCTACATCAAGCGCGCTTCTCACGG
>JANWYL010000073.1 GCA_025056955.1 Sandaracinaceae bacterium
GATGATGGCAAGGATCAAAAGATGAGCACTGTAAGATGTTTCTTCCGAGTTAGGAAGGGAAAGGATGCTTACGTTTTAGCTTTTTTGGTTTAGGTGATGGGTGAAACTCCTCAGTTGGAAGTTGCATTGAACTGCTTTGATTGTGGTGTGATGACAAGGCGATTGGAATCACTTCTGCAGGTGGGTTTGGCGTGGAACCTTGTGGCAGAGCGGTTGAATCATTTGGGTGAGGTGCTGCACTCATGGGCACCGAATGTGGCCTCTGGCATTTGTGGTGAAGGAAAAGCAGCATGTCGCACCATGACGCTTTCAGCCGAGGTGTTGTGACACTTGTTGCTTGGTGGCTATCCTTTTTTCATGAGGAGAGTGTTTATGAGTGCGCCAATCAAAGCCTTTTCCTTTTTGCTCACGTGCGCTTGGTTATTCTCCATGCCATTTGGTTGCGGCAGCGAGGGAAGGAGTAGTAGATGCCACGCCACAAGCGATTGCCCTGCCAGCATGTGGTGCATTGATGGGCGTTGTGTGGCTCGTGCAGGGTGCCGCTCGCATGAGGATTGTGGAGAAGGGAAATTATGCACTGATGGGGTCTGTCAAAGCCAAAGGCCTGATGCATGGACCTTCTCGGATGCTCATGTTGAAGATGCACTTTTTGCAAGAGATGCAGCACTTCCTGATGGGAGCAATGCTTCGGATGTGAATACTGGTGTTGACTCTCCGATGCGGGATACTGCTTGTGAATGTGGAGAGGGTGAGCTTTGCGTTGGTGGAATGCGTTGCGAACCAGCATGTGCTCACCCGGAGGCGATGCCATGTGGGGAAGGTAGGGTATGTGACATCGCATCTGGCCGCTGTGTGCCCCCTGCTCTACCTGATACCTTGACGGGCAGTGGTGAGCGTTGTGGTGACGATGGCCCTCTTTGCCTTCCAGGAACGGAATGTGCGCTTGAAACGCAACGTTGCATTCCAGCTCCCCCCTGTCGGTCAATGAGGTGCACGGCCGATGGGATGCGTTGTTGGGGAGATGGGTGCGTCACACGCCGACCTTCTGGTGCATGCACTCCTCCTTCCCTCGAGCGCTTGAATCAACCTGACTTTCTCCTGGGTGGTGATGGAGGAATTTTTGATCTTGAGTTTGATGATGCATGCCACGCCTACGCAGTCACCATGATCAGTGGGCCTGATTACTTGCGTCAACTTAGTCCTGATGGGCATCTCAACGTGTGGACTGGTGTTACCAATCTCAATATGGGTGAAGTTGCCATTCTCCGACGTCCGGGTAATGAGTATGGTGGCACTGAGGTTGGAGAAGTTGCGCTGACTTACATTTGCTGTCTTACTTGCGGATGCGTTGCTGCAGACCCACAGGGTGTGGCCCGCTTGAACCGGAGTTCAGGGATGTTGCCAATGGTAATCACCGCGACGCCAACGACTGGAAGCGGTCCCTTTGGAAACAGTGTTGTTGATACAGGTCCCTACGGACTGACGTGGGGTCGAGACCGGCGGCTCTATGTGGGCAATGTGCAGACGAATGGAGATTTGGTTGTGGCTGATCTCGTCGCAGGTGGCACCCGCGAGATCCATCGTTTTTCTCGACGCATCCACGCAACAGCTGTTTACAACAACGAGTCCCTGCTTGTTGCTTTGGAAGGAGGTGAGATTTGGCGTGTTTCAACTGAGGGAAGCGCAAGGCTTCTATTGATTGCAATTGGCGAAGACGTGACTGGTATGGTCAGGGACCCCTTCACTGGGCGCATCTACGTGGCGTTGCGGAATGGCCGAGTGCTTGAACTTGACCGCTCGGGAGGGATGCGGCGTGAGCTGAGACCAGCTGGTCGGCCTCCTGTTCGACTTACCTATGCTCCGGATGGGGCGATTTACACCCTGATTCCGGCATGGCCATGGCGAGCTGAAGCGCGCATCGAGCGCATCCCGCTTCCAAGCACCTATGGAGGGGACTAAAGGGTGAGAAGGGTGATTTCTACTCCAAAAGTGCGGCTTGCCATGGCTCAGAGTAGGGGAAGGCAGCTGGGTGAATGAAGAGTGAGAGCATGAAATCAAAGCGCTTCCCTGCGATGTGATTGCGGGGAATTCTAAAAAAGACCAGGTGCATGTCTCCTTGCTGAATGATCTCTCCTCTAATGCTTCGCACTTCGTTGCTTTTGGCGTTTTCGTGACTTCTGAACGCAAGGGCATAGGACTCGGGTGGAAAGGAGGAGGGACGGTCGGGATGGGTTTCGACAATCACAAAGTGTGGGGTGATGTCCTTGATCTTTGATTCCAATCTTGGAACAGAATCGAGGAGCGCGCGTTCTTTATTGGCGAACTCGGAAAGCAGCTTTTCGTGCGCTTGTTGCCACCTTTCGCTATCACAATGCATGCGTTGCAGAACGTGCCTGACAAGCAAGACCCCATGGGCATTCTGTGGAAAATCACTTTGGGTGAACACCCTCCACATTGAGCCAATACCCTTTTTTTCGCAAGCGATGGCAATCGCCTCCGTCATTGTTTCACCCAACGGATAGGTAAGGCGCTCATCGTAGCGTTTTTCAAACTCCTTGACGTTGAGGATATCTTCGATCCGGATTTGGTGACGTTGCCAAGCCAAGGTGGCAACCGCGCGCGAAGCCCTCCGCAAGGCCTCTTCTTCAGCCCACTCAGATTCGCTCATCCATTTTTCGGAGTTCCCCTCTTCGTAGAGCATCGAGATGCTTTCAAAAGCGAGCCATTCTGCACCACCTTCAATAAAGGGGCGGAAGTCAGGCCATTCATCGAAACGGCCCTGGGAGAGCTGTTGTTGAAAGACATGGGCACTTTCATGAGCAAAAACATGAAGCAAACGCCAGCTTGAGAATTCGTTAATTCCCATGCGGATGCGGATGCCGCCCGTAATTCCCTCGTGGAAGTGAGTGTGTTCAGCCAAATCGACAAGAATGGTTGGAATTTCCTCGATTCCAAGGATTTTTGATTGAATTTCGACGATGCGATCAGCCCTTTTGGCAAGCTGGAAAGCCGCTCTTTCAAAACTTCCTGGATAAGTGAAACGGAGGTGCTTGGTTTGTAAGGTGCCTACACCAAATTGCTTGGGCTGGCTTCTTGTGTTTGGATCATTCATGGGTAAGCTGCCCTTGAAAAACCCGAGAAGCAACCACGCCAGCATTCCATTGCAACTGCAGAAGAAAACAAAAGAGGTTGCAAGCACAGCAACAATTTTTCGTTTTGGGCCTGAAGGAGGCTTTTCAGAGTGCAAAAGCCACCTTTCATATGCACTTCTGCCAAAGAGCAAAGCGATGAGTGTATGCCCTGCGATCAATTTCCAGGGGATAAGAGGGATTCGGCCTGCATATTCCAATCGCAAAATCGTGGCTGGATTCAGCCATGCGAGGCTTGGATTGAGTTCTTCAAAGAGCGGAATGATTGAAGCAGCCAAAACATAGGGAAGAAGCCCAAAAAGGCGAAAGCGTGAGGCCCAAATGCCGTGGAAGAAAAAAATGGTTCCAACCACCGATTGCAAGAAAATGATTCGAAATACCACATCAAGCCGAAAATTTTTGCCCTCAATGCTATCTGGATTGAGCGCTTGCAGTAAGTAGTTTGTGAACTGGCCAACGCATACAAGAGACACAATTACAAAAGCTCCTGCAAATGCCTTGATCAAAAAGATTTCGGAGCGACGAATCGGAAGCGACACTAACCAGTCGATGGTCTTTTCGTCGTATTCTCTAAGAAATGTTGAGTATGCAACAAAGAAAGCAATAATTGCTAAGGAAATCGTAAGCATGCCGTTTGATTCAAGCGCAGCGACCTCTTGATAGGTGTTTTCATCGATGCGTTCAACAAAGGGGCGGTAAAAAAGATCACCGCTCAATATGAAAAAACCAAGCAACCAAGAAGGTAAAAAGGATCGCCATTCTTTTAGGAATAGATGCTTCCATTTTCTTAAAATTAACCTTACTCTATAAAGTCCCGCACTCATCGCAAAAAGGTTTTTCTATTTTATGTCAATCCTTTTTGAAAAAATCCGAATTGGGAATCCGATTTTCGGATGTTCAATATCGACTGCCAAAAACACACGGTCGCCGGCAAAAGACTGCAAGGGCAAAGGGATTGTCATGGGGGAATGTTCAAGGACCTCCTGTTTTCGTTGGAGCAAAGCAGGGTCAATGTGCATGTCGTAGGGGCCGATCCTTAAGCTGCGCACAGTGATCAGCGCGCCAAGCCCTCTGGCCCAATCGACTGTGATCGCGAGGGTATGGTGTTGGGCGGGGCCGGGCGTTGCTTCAAAACGCGCAAGGGGCCATGGCTGAAGAAATGAAACAAATCGAGCGATTTCCTGCTCTCCTCTTTCTCTCAAAAGGTGCTCGCGCAAGAGACCGAGAAGTTCGTCGATGGAGATGCCCACTTGCTTTTCAATCTGCTTGGGTGGTGGAAAGAGCCAATTCACGAAGGAAATGCGTGAGTCATTCGGTGCCCATGGTGCAAGCCATCGCTTTGCAAGCAAAATTGGTACTTCGCTTCCTTTTTTTTCGGCAAGCACTTGAATGGCGGTGCCTGCCAGGGCTTCTGCCGTGTGCTCTCCGTATTGTTCAAGCACTGTGTTCCAGGCCAGAAATTCTTTGGCGCCAACCGCACGGCCTTGAATGATGGGAAGCTGGGCAGCAAGGCGCCTCTGGAGGGGCAAGCGGCAAGGCCCCTCTGAGGGGTTTGCAAATTTGCTTGGACCACAAGAGGCCCACCAGATGGGAAAGCCCCAAAAAAACCAAGCTTGGGGCTCAAAAGCTGCCCGGCGGTTGCTGCGATCCTCAAAGAGGGCTCGAATCAGAGCCGCCTCGAGGCCTTGGGGATCGGCTTCCTGGGCCTTGCCCGCAAAATGGCTGAGATTGGCGCGGACAAGGGCTCCATCGCCTCGGCGAAGGTGGGCGATCTCAAAAGTGCGGTTGTCCAAAGAACTTCTGTGGCTGATGCGCAAAGAGGGAAGCGCTGACCACCCCATGGCTTCCTGCAATTCAAGAAGAGATGCCTCGAGTTCGTTGAGAAGGGATTTGGCTGCATCCTCAAGCTCCTGGGAGCCGTAGGTGATTCCCAAAGGAACGCGTCGGGAAAACACCACGTGGGGGCCGCTCAAGTGATAGGGATCGGGTTCGGGCTCAGGGGCGAGGCCCGTTCCTGCCATAAGCAAGGCGATGATCGCAATGCCCGTCATCGCTCGCTCCCGTGCACTCAAGGGTTGGGCAAGCCTTTCTTGAAGGCTTCCATCACGAAACGATTCAAGCCATGCTGCAATCCCAAAGCAGGCGAAAGCCAATCCAACTGAAACCCCAAGCTCTCTCCAAGGAACCCGCGGATCGAACACGAATCCTTTGCCAACCAAGGCAAAGGGGCCCCAACGCAAAAGTTCAAATTCAGTTGTGGCTGAAAGGATCAAAAGCGCAAAGGAAAAAACAACGTAAAGCACAATCCTCAGTTTGCCGAGATGACCCATCATGAATACAAAAGACCAAACGGATGCGCAAAACCCCAAAGTGCGAATCAAAATGGCAACAATCAGGCTTTCTTCAATGGCTTCAAAAAGGGCGGCAAACAAGAAGCTGAGCAAAGCAGAACCAAGAGCCAGGGAAATGAGAAGGAAAAAGCCTGTGATGTATTTGGTCAGTCCAATTTCAAAACGACCAAGTGGGAGGGTTTCCAAGAATCGAAAGGTGCGGCCATAGTTTTCGGAAACGACCAGGCGATTGCCAACTGCAAATGCTGTGATGACCCAGCTCATGCGCATAAAAAGAGCATGGGTTTCGAGCAAAGAGATGCGGCTCGGTGCAGACCAAGATGTGATGGCAAACAAAAACCAAGTAAAAACGAGAAAAACAAAAAGGCCTAAAAAAGCCGAGCGGTGCTGAATGAGGTCTTTGCGAAATAATGCAGAAGCTTTTTTAAAGTAGTTAGCAGTTGATTTCTGGTCCATTTTTGTTGAGATTTTGGCCCCAAAAAACCGCAAACGGAAATAACCAATATGGTTGGAATAAGGTGGTGGATTGACAGGATCTTGCTGATTTGTTCTTACTCTGGGGACGAGGAAGCTGAGGAATAACGCACAAGTGCGACAAAGGACTCTTCAAGTGAAAGGTTTTGAATGGTTGCTTCTCCTTGAAATGTTGAGGTGAATGCAGGATCGGCAAGGAGGGCATCAAATGCATTGGGCGAGGGGCTTTGGAGGAGAAGCCGAAGCAGACCAGGGTGATGTTGGGTGTGAAGAAGATGAATTGCATGGCGTTCAAGCAAGTTGATCATTTCTTGTGAAGGCTCTTGCAAAGGTGAAAAAGAAGGAATAGAGAGGTAACGATACCTTTTCACCAGGGTATCAACTGTGCCTTCAAAACGAGATTGACCTTGATCGATGATTCCAACCCGATGGGCGATGGATTCGACTTCGTCGACGAGATGGGTGGAAAAGAAAGTGGTGCGGTTGCTGCTTGATTCCCTCAAGATTTCAAGGAACTCCCTTCGGGCAACGGGGTCGAGCCCTGCTGTGGGCTCGTCAAGGATGAGGAGTGGAGGGTTGTGGGCCAGGGCCAGCGCAAGGGCAAGTTTTGCTTTGGTGCCAGCTGACAGGGTGTCAACCCGCTGGTTGGTTGGTATTTCCAAGCGCTTGACAAGGCGTTGCCACTCGTTGTGGTCCCAGGTTGGGTAAAAAGCACTTACGAATCGTGCAAGCTCTTCCCCTTTCATCCACCCGTAGAAGTGCTGCTCCTGAGCCACATACCCGACTCGTTCTCTGATTGCAATTGGATTGGCATGAATTGGAGCACCGAAGACAAGCACCTCCCCAGAGGTTGGCTCAGTGATGCCCATCAATATGCGAATCGTTGTGGTTTTTCCAGCGCCATTTCTTCCCAAAAAAACGTATATTTCACCTCGGTTGACGGTGATGCTGATCCCACGAAGGGCCATCACCTTTCCGTATGATTTGACAAGGTTGCGCACTTGGATGACATGATCCATCGCAAAAATTTTGAAATTTCTCAGGGGTATATCAAGAACATAAGCGTTGACTCAAGGTTATCGTGATGGTGGAAGAACCACAAAAATGTGGCAAACCATGTAGTTGCCACGAATGGGGCGGAGCGATATGGGCAAGTGGGTGGGGTGCTCAGGAGCGGGTATCTTGAATTCAGTAAAAGGTGGGGATGGGGGGAGCTGGACATGGTGAGTGGATTCATTGATTTGAACCTCGAATTCTGCACCTTCTGGTGCGCTTCCACGAAAGACGAGGAGAGCGTGTTTGGCAGTGCGCATGCGGAAGGTGATTGGCGAGCTCAATTCTCTGCACCCTTCGATCAATTCCCTTCCATCTGGTTTTTTGCCAATGACGATGCGGTTTTGAAACATGGCCCAACGGCCACGGAGGGGAGGCATTTCGTGTGTGCGCTCGCTTTGGAGGTCGGAGATGTCGAGGCGGTCGATGAGTGCGCCTGCCTCGAAAGGTTGATCTTGGCCCTCAAGGAGCTCTGTGCGCAGACGTATCAACTCATAGAGGGGTGCTGGCACAATTTGGGGGGAGTCGTTTAACCACACGGTAAACACCCTCTCGGCCATAAGGGGCTCGGCCGGTTGCCACCAACCCATTGAAAAAAAACTGAGGGCAAAACGAGGTCTTACATGAGGGGGGAGGCGTTCGTACGCCTCAAGCTGAGAGCCGGGCCCTGCCCGATAGTCAAGGGCCATACCCTGAGTGGTTAATCCGATGAAGTCCACAATTTTGGCCCTCGCCACGAAGGCATGGGCCCCCGCATCTGTGATGCCAATCCGCTCTTCAGGGCCCATTTCCTTGAGGAATTCCATCAAAAATGCGTTCATCGTTCCGTGGCAGACGCGGATATCTCGCACACACCGCTTGGCGATGGTGTGGAGCCCCTCGTAGGTGCTTCCGAGCCAACCAAGCCAGGTGAAGCATAAGCAGAAGGTGAGTGGACGGCCCAAAGAGAGGGGTAGGGTGAGGTTGAAAAGCCGATAACCGAATTGGAAAGCACCCCATGCACTCCATACAAGCAATGGAAGCAGGTAGGGCATGAGATAGCGGTCAAAATGGGTCTCAACTGGTGCATAGATGCTCATCACGAGGCTCAGAAGCAAGGCGACCAAACCAAAAGCGAGTGGAACACCAGCGCGTGGTTGTTTTCGGAGGGTGAAAATGCCCAAGAGGGCGCTAACCGGAACGAGAAGGTGGGGAAAACGGTGGCTTGCCCCATCTCCAAGCCACACTTCAACCACGTGGCGAAGATTCCGTTCAACCCATTCTCGGATCTCTCCCTCGCTAAGAACTGGATCAACCAGGAGCAGCTTGGCCAGAGCACCATTTGGAAGCGTTTCACCAGTAAGCAGTTTCCAGAAAAGGCCAACCTGAAAGGGGGCAAAGCCAATCAAGGGAGCAAGGAGGAGGAGACGGCGGGGGGCTGGGGGGGCGAAAAGCAGAAAAAGCAAGGGGAGGGGAGCAAAGGCAGCTGCTTCAGGGCGGGCCCATGGCAAAAGGAAAGACAAAAGAAAGAGGGGAGCCATTTTGGAGACGGAACGTTGCTTTGGGGGGAGTTCCACCCATGAGAGGCATGCATGGGTGCATTCGCTTAAAAGCCACGATGTCATGGCACCCTCCATGCCTGAAAAGGCATGAAAGCATCCCCATCCCCATGCGTAAAGGGTGAGGGAGGCTGCCCGACCGAGCCACGGGGGAAGCAAGCGCGCGTAGATTGCACCCCATCGCCAAGCAGCAAGAGCCCAAAAAACACATCCAAGGAGCATGGCCCCGAGAACGGCACAATGGGGGGTTGGGCTCAGCCCCACAATCGGACTCAAAAAGACAACGTACAGAATCGAAGAGGCCCCTGAAGAGGGTGGATCGCCCGGCACATACGAGAAAGGGTGCCCCTCTGCAATCGAGCGGGCGTATTGGAGATGAATGAAGACATCATCAAGAGGAGGCGTGCTTTCGCGAAGATCGTTTTGACTTGCCCAAATGAATGAACCGACAGAAAGCAGGGAAAGCAGCAAATGCGTTTGACGAAGCCTCAGAAGGCGATCAAGCCAGCGTTCCACGCAGGAATGCTTAGACAAAGAAAGGCCCAAGGCAATCTTGTTAGGGCTGCGCCTTCGATGCGCAAGACATAGAATTCATGGCCAATGCGTGGTGTTAAATTGGGCCAAATTCCGCAGGTGATCTTTTTGCTTACCGTAGGGATTGGGGTTGGGCTTATTGGAGATCACTACTTTCGCCATGGTTTAAGTGTGTCCTATTTTCAGCGCACCCAGTTAGGGGAAAGGTTGCTTGTGCTTCGCACGGTTGAACACCGCACTGAATTTCCAAACACCTACCGCCCTCTCGCTCGCTACGTGGAAAATTGGCCTTTTGAGAAGCTTGGGATATCGGCTGACGTTCCCCCAATCGATATGGATGTTGAGGCACGCCTATGGGTAGCACCAAGCGAAGCCCCTTGTTATCTTCGCGGGCGCGTGGGTGAAAGATGGGTTGATGTGGAGGTTGATGGGAGGGAACATCCAAAAGAAGGTGTGGGTGCAGGTTGGCATCGGATCCGCTCCCGTTGGGAGAGTCCTTCAGGGGTTGCAAGCTCCTTTCGATTTGAGTGGGGAGGAGGTCCTGATTTTAGCTCTCCGATTCCAAGAGAGAGGCTTTTTCCGGTTGATACAAATTGGCCGGTGGGTCGTGTGGGGTGGTGGGTCGGGGTGTGGGTGATCACCATTTTGTTTACCATCCTAGTGTGGCGTGCGCTCAGCGCACAAATCACGGGAGAACGCAAGCGCAGGTGGGGGCAGGTGGCCACCTTGGGGATCGTGCTTTGGGGGACGGGGTTGCGTTTATTCGATTACGATGTGATGCCGGAATACCGCGAAAATGGAGATGAGCTTTTTGCAATGTGGAATGGATGGTCGATACTGAATCAAGGCAAAAGCAGGGGGTGGAGCCTTTGGCCCTCCGTCTATGGGAATGCTGTCGACATCGAGCATGTTCGGATATTTGGAACAGAGTGGTATGTGATCAGCCCATATTTTGAGCATCCTCCGGGATTGCACCTATTGGCTGGCATGGTTTGCACAATTGGTGGGGCAAAAGATTGGAAGGAAGTTCGTTTGCGATATGGGCGAATTGTTCCAATTGCCCTTTCTGCAATTTCTATTTGGCTGATTGTTGCAATCGGGCGAATGCTTGAACCAAGAGGGCCTGGGCCATGGTTAGCCGCTTTGCTTTTTGCTTCTCTTCCAATGATTGCACTGCAGACCAGGGTAATCAAAGAAGAGGCGTTGGTGACACCTCTTGGGCTCGGGATGGTTCACTTTTTTTTAAAGTGGAGAGATGAAGGAAGAAAAGCAAAACACTTGCTTATTTCTGCACTGTGTGCAGGAGCGACAACTTTGGCCAAAGTCACAGGCTATGCGTTTGTGATTTCGCTTTTTGTTCTGGTGTGTGCACAGAGTGAGTGGAAAAAAGCGTTTTACGCTTTTGGTATTGGTACACTGATTTCGTCGCTTTTCCCCATATGGGGGGCATTGGTCGATTGGAACGTATTCACCATGACAATGGCTCAGCAATCGACTCGCCCAATGCATTGGAACATATTTCTGAGATGGTTTGATGATGCCCTGATCAATCATTCTGTGGTTGGACGCGGGTGGATCATCTTTTTGTGGATTGGAACACTTTGGACTTTACCTGGAAGGGGATGGAAAAACTCGATGGTAATTACAGTTCCTTTTTTGCTTTACATGATTGCAATATCGATTGGGAGTGGTAACTGGACTTTTGGATGGTATGCAGTGCCGCTTTACCCATTTTTGTGCCTTGGAGCAGGAAGATGGATTTGGGAGCTATGGAGAAAGCCTGACATGTTTAAGGGAGCAATGTTTACGCTCATTTGTGTGTTTTACGCTTTAAATTTCACAGTTGACGTGCATTGGGCAAAGCAGCCAGCATCTTGGCCACTCCTTCGGCAGATTGTGACTTTGACGGTGGCTTTATTCATGGCTCCCTACACGATTTCTCAAATTTGGCCAGAGCGTAAAAATTTCGCACGATTTGCTCTGGGGGTTGGGTTAGGAATGCTTTTGTTTATTTCTGCACTATTTGTCGTAAAGTACGAGGTGTTCTATGACGCGTACCGCAATTTTGATCGAGACGCCTATTTCGATCGGTAGGTGCGGTGAGCCCTAAGATGAATCTTAAACCATTGTGTGAATGTTGTTGTTGAGATGGCTTGAGGGCATGCGCGCAGATTTGGTGAGGGTGCGCCTTCGTAAGATTATCACCAACAATACCCCAATCATTGGCCCAAGCAGCTGGTGAGGCCTAGAGCGTTGCAAGGTGCATCCACCACCTCCGGAAGGAGTAGGTTGCGGGAGCGGTTGGGGAGGCCAGACGCAAACATTGGTGATGCCGTCAGCTGTTCTGCGACACTCGAGACCAGTTGGACATGGGAGGTCAATACCACAGGTGCGGGTGCACAGCCCTCCCCCCATTGGACCAGCGCCAATTGCACAAAGACCGCTGATGCACTCGCTGCTTTCGGTGCAGGTGTCTCCAATCAACTTGCGAATCGGAACGCATATTCGAGTGCCTCCAACGTCCACGCATTCAAAGCCGTCTTCGCAAGCTTCACCGCTATCGCAAAAACGAGCACACCACCGCTGCTCACCTCGGGCCGCACACGCGGTCTCACTCATGCAATCTGCAGTGCTTGCGCAAGGCTCGCCTGGTGTTCCCCTCCGGCCAGCCACGCACGTTCCATCACGGCAATGGAAGCGACTGCCGCACTCATCGTCTCCGCTACAGGGCTTGGAGCAGTACTTGCGGCTTCCTCGGCCAGGGAAAGTGTCTTCAAAGCAAAGGCCGCTTGAGCAAGCGGCATTGTCACCACAAGGCTCACCAAGTTGACGAGAGCTCACGACAATGTTTGCATCCACGCATGCTCCACATTGACCAAACACGTTGGCACACACTTCACCAGCGATGCAGGAGCCGCTTCCAGCTTCGCAAGGCGATAGGCATCGCTTGCGGCCATCTCCAGGATCTACGCAAAAAAGGGTAGCGCATTCTCTGTTGTCATTGCACGAGGCTCCAATGGGAAGGTTCGGAGTGTGGTTGCCAAGCGGTACGCACGAACCCTCGCACTCCCCAGGAAGAGTGGCGCAATAAAAACCTTCGTCACACCCAATCTTCGGGTTGCGCCCATCACAGGATGTTGAGCAAATTCTCCCAACGATCGTTTCTCTGCAACTTCGACCGACACACTCATCATCTCGCTCGCAAGGTGAGCCAAGGGGTTTGCAAGTTTCATCGATCGCACCGTTGCAATCGTTGTCCCTGCCATCGCAGACTTCTGGTCCACTCGCAACACATGTTCCCCCCTCATCAAGAGCGCGATCGATCAGATCAAAGAATGGGTAAATTTGGTTGTAGGCACCGTACCCAGTACCGCAGGAGCCAGTTCCAAAGGAGGCAACACCC
>JANWYL010000074.1 GCA_025056955.1 Sandaracinaceae bacterium
CGGGGCGCAATTGTGGGGGCGGGAGCAGTGGTGACAAGAGATGTCCCCCCATACGCCATTATGGCGGGTAATCCGGCCCGCCTTCTGCGATACCGCCAAGGAAAAGGAGGAGGGGAAATTGGTTGAGGTGTTTGCTCGCGAAGGAGAGGGGCAAAAGCCAAGGCTTTCAGTTGCGGTTTTTGCTTACAATGAGGAGGAAAACATCGAAGCCTTTTTTGAGGAGCTTTTGGGCTGGGCTTATCCTCGGAATCCACGTGTTCCATCCGTCGAAATCATCTTTGTGGACGATGGCTCAAAGGATCGCAGCTTGGAGCGCGCCGCTTCGATGCTGAGGGGCCACTTGCACCAAATCTTGAGGCATCCGAAGCGAATGGGGATCGGGGCAGCGATCAAAAGCGCAGTGCAGGTGGCTCGAGGGGAATGGTTCACTTTTCTTCCAGCCGATGGCCAAGTGCCTCCTGTGGCTCTTGAGCTCTTGTGGGATGCTGTGCAAAGCCACGGGGTTGATTTGGGGCTAAGTGTCTACGAGAGACGGGACGATGGCTTGCACCGGGCGCTGCTTTCCCGTGGAGTGCGGAACCTCATTGAATGGACTTTTGGTTTAAGGCTGCAAAGCGATGGTCCCTATCTCCTAAGAAAGGATCTTTTGGATTGGCGCAGCCTTGAACCGAATTCATTTTTTTTGAATTTTGAGGTTCCCATTCGCTTGTTAAAAAAGAAAACACCCTACGTCATTACCCGTGTTCCGTGCCGACCGCGCAGGAGGGGGCGAAGCAAGACCAGCAACATCCAAACGATTGCTCAAGTTTGTGCGGATTTATGGAGGTTAAAATTGAAAATGATGATGAATGAAAACGATGACAAAAAAATGACGAGATAAAAATAGTGAAGCGGCCAAATGCAACTTTTGGCTGGTATGAAATGCGATCTTCTACATTTGCTTGAGTTGCATGGGCTTTTTTGTGGATTACGAAATATTGCTTCCCTGTTTTAGGATTGCTTGATTTCTTTTTCATTCTTAGGGTGATGCCATGAAAGAAAAACAAAAAGCACTTCTTTCTCCCAAGCCCCCTTGGCTGAGGGTGAGGCTTCCTGGGGGAGAACGTTATGAGTCGATCAAAGCGAGGCTTCGCGAGTTACGCCTTCACACTGTTTGTGAGGAGGCCCGCTGCCCCAACATTGGGGAATGTTGGGGGAGTGGCACGGCGACTGTGATGATTCTTGGAGACGTCTGCACGCGGGGATGCCGTTTTTGTGCGGTACAAAGCGGAAATCCACGCGGATGGGTGGATCCGGATGAACCTGAACATGTTGCCCAGATGCTCTCTCAACTCGATCTCGCCTACGTGGTGATCACGATGGTCAATCGCGATGATTTGCCAGATGGTGGTGCTGCCCACGTGGCAAAGACCATCCGGCAAATCAAACATTACTCTCCTCGTCTTTTGGTCGAGGCGCTGGTTGGGGATTTTCAAGGGTCTCGTTTGAGCGTGGCAAAGGTGGTCCAAGAGGGGGCACCCGATGTTTTTGCTCACAATGTGGAGGTTGTGCCTTCGTTACAGCGCAAAATGCGTGATGTGCGTTCAAGTTGGGAGCGCTCCATACAAGTTCTTAAGTGGGCAAAAGCAGAGGGAGCCCGCATTACCAAAAGTTCGCTCATGGTGGGTTGTGGGGAAACGAACAAAGAAGTGAAGGAAGCCATGGAAGGCTTGCGTGAGGCAGGGGTCGATGTGGTGACCATTGGGCAGTACCTTCGCCCAACTCCAAAACACGCCGAGGTGCAGCGCTACGTCACGCCAGAGGAATTTGAGCAATATCGGAAGTGGGGGGAGGAGATGGGGTTTCGCTATGTGGCATCTGGGCCACTTGTGAGGTCAAGCTATCGGGCTGCGGAAGCGTTTTTGATCGGAATACTCCAAGGCCAAGCAGAGAAGGCGCGAGAGCTTGGGGGAGAGCCTTTCCACGACCGCTACGGAAGAAAGCGCAGGCTTGAGGTGCTTGCTTAATGCCCATCGCTTTGTGGTTTTTAAGGGCTTTGAGGGAGCCAAATTGTGGCTGGCTCAATGCTAAAAAGGGATATCATCATCTGGGAAGCCGTTTTCTTCACCATCTTCTGCGAAAGCAGGTTCGACTGGCGGAGCAGCGGGGCGAGAGTACTGAGCTTCTCCTCCATGGCGGGGTTCACCGAGAAGGATGATTTGTGAAGCATGGATTTCGACGGCAGTGCGCTTGTTGTCGTTTGCATCGGTGTAGGAGCGGCTTTGGATGCGGCCCTCAACGAATACGGTGCGCCCCTTTGTCAAAATCTTGTGTAGGGCTTCTGCCCTTTTGCCCCACACAATCACGCTGTGCCACTCCGTTCGGTCTTGGGGCTCTCCATTTTTCGTGAGGATTCGCTCGGTGGTTGCCAGGCGAAAGCGCAAAACGGCCAAATCATTTCGGGTTCGCCTCAGCTCCGGGTCGGTTCCGAGATTCCCAATCAAAAGAACTTTGTTGAGTCCTGCCATTTTTTCCTCTCACATGAATGTTTATCGCGATTCGGCAAGTGATGTTGCGTGTTCTTGTCAAAACCAAAAACACAGAAGATGAAATCAGCGTTTAAGACACTCAAGAAGGCATGTGGTGTTGGTGCTCTTCGTAGAGGATGAGGGCAAGTTCTTCGATGGATTCATCCCACAGTTTTTCGCGGGTTTGTGGGCCGATTTCCCCCCGCACGAAAGATTCTTCAATGCTGAAAATGCGTTCCAATAGGGCTTGCTTCTGTTGTTCCAAAAAGCGCTTCTTGAGGGAAGCAGAAGCTGAAGAAAGCGGAAGCAAGATGCCACCCAAAGCGAGGGCGGCTGCGCAAAGCAAGGCATAAAAGCGACCCGCTCCTGGCCCAGGAATGCCAGAGAGGGCAATCCGAATCGTACGCAGGGGAGGGTCCTTGGGCATGCGTTGGATTTCGGTGACCAAGAGGTTTTGCTCAAGGTTTTGGAGGCGACGGGCAGAGGGAAGGCCCTCAACCTCAAGGGTTGCAGAGGGCGGTGCACTGGCCACGACCCGATAACGAAAAGTGCGAAAAGGATTCCCCAATTCGAAGCGCAGGCTTTGCCCATGAAGGGGTAAATCAAAGGCCCAGTTGAGGTTCTCTTGCCCAGTTGGGAGGGATCCAAAAAGGCGAATGCCCTTGCCCTTTTCCTCAACAATTCGAATGTCGTTCATGCTCGCTTTGGCCTGAAAGGCGATTGTGTTTGGGGGGAGGGGGATGAAAAGGCCCTCTTGTGGGAAAAGGTGGGTTTCTTTGCCCAGATTGGTCAGTCGCAGTTCCTGAATCACATGCAGGCGTTCGTCCCTAAGTTCGAGAAGGGTTTGGCCCAGCACGAGAAGGAGGCTGCGATTGGAAGTGGTTGTGGGGCGCACTTCAACCCGGACACGGGTGCCCTGCTCATCATCTAGCTGAAAAGGAGGGGACATGTATTGAGCCCCTTGATACGGAACCGTCACGCGGTATGAGGTTGCGATGCCAGTGGCCAAGCCATCTCGTCTGATCCGTCATTATTTGTCTGTTTGGAGACTCTGCCGATCCCTTATGCCTTCTCGCAAGGAAGCAAGCCAGACTGGGTGGTTGGCAAGGGGGCGTCCATCCGCATCGACCACTTCGATGATCAGAACGCCAGGGGGTAATGCGGAGTCTTTGCTGACGAAAGCCACTTGGGGAGGTGAAAGGGCCTGCTCAATCAGCTTGGGGTCCAGATGATGCCCGTGAGGAAGAGCAGGCTCCTCGGGTGAAGTTTCGGGAGGTGTTGAGGGTTCGGCTTGGGCATGGAGAGGAGCTGAAAGCCAAAAAACAAAGAGGCAATTGCCGAAGAAAAGAGGTTTGGCGCGGGTCATTGGCTTTTGCTCGGAGGGGGTGAAGATGACGATAGTTGGGCTGCAAGATTTTCAAGGCGCTCGGCTTCTTCACGCAGTCTTTTGGCTTGCTCAAGGATCGATTGTGGGTCCTTCAGGTCTTCCTGTGAAGGTGGTTGGAGGGGATGGGGCTCAGTGGTTTTGCGCAGGGCTTGAATTGCGGTGCGTGCGAGCTTTTCTGCTTCCTTGCGATGCGGAGCCAACTTCTGGTCCAGTTGGGCAATCACTTGGGCCAAGCGCTCGCGATAGGGTGCCTCGAGCTCTCTTCCTTCCTCTGGCTTTAGTCGGCCCAGTTCGACTTCTTCTCGCAGGGAGCGAATGGCGCGAATGAGGGTGCGCTTTTCTTCGAAAAGTGCGGTTGCTTCAAAAGAACGAGCGATTGGCCCTTCATGCACTCGCAGCAAAAGCACAAGGCTTTTCCTAAGTGCCCACAGTGCAAACAAAACCCAGATCAATGAGATGGAAAAACACAGAAAAGAGAGCACTGCCTTTCGAGTTACCACGTTTGGCAGTGTGGTTCATCATGAATTGAGCAGCGGTTTGCTTAAGGCTTTGGCCGAAGGGAAGCCAAGGATGAAATGCATTAGGAAAATTGGAAGAGGAAACTCAATTTGATCAAGGGCTAAAAAGAGCAATGGATGCATTATGGTTATGGATAGCGGGCTTAGGGCCAATCGTTGTGCTCGCTCATCGGTTGTGGCAATGCTTGAGCACCAAGCGACCTAAGGATCCTCCAGGCCTTTGCACCGTAAGCCGCTTTCGCACGGCCAGTGTTGATCCTGTTCCGCTTATCAATGAGATGGCACAGGCCCTCTTACGTTCTGGCTTCGATGTGGGCCAGTGGCGATGGGAGCAGTTTGGGGTTAGCCTGAATTGCCAAAAAAGAGGGTACTTTCTGGTCCGCATGGAGTGCTTTGATGAATGGATATTGACAGTGACTGATTTGGATGAAGACAAGACGAGCCCCGATGGCTCTTCTACAGAGGAGCAAGAGGACTTGAGATCAGTGCTTTGGTGTTTGCACGAGACCCTGGCCAAGCATCACGGCATTCGCAAGCTTCGGTGGATTCCACGCCATCAAAAGCATTGCTTCTTTCGAAAAGAAAGCACTACTCCCTTTTTTTAGGGTCGAGTCGGCCGCATTCCGTGGACTGCGCTTGGCTAGGCTTGAGCAGTGGGCCTGCGGGCCACAACAACCATTGCCGCTCGCAAGAGCCGCCCCTCGAAGCGGTAGCCGGGGGTGATTTCTTGGACGATTGTGCCTGGAGGGTGTTCTTCGCTTTCAAGCTGCTGCAAGGCTTCGTGAATCGCTGGGTCAAAACGCTCTCCAACTGTTGGCACGCGCTCAAGCCCGAGCCTCCCGGCCTGGTCGTAAAAAAGGCGAAGCACCATCTTGACCCCTTCGATGAGGCTTGCCGCTTCTTTTGACGCTGCCTCCTCTAGCTGCTGGGCGGCATTGATCGCGCGCTCGAGGTTATCAAACACAGGGAGAAGTTCCCGCAGCACAGATTCTTTTCCTCGCCGCTCGGCTTCTTCGATGTCCTTGCGACTTCGCTTCCGGAAATTGTCAAAATCTGCGGCCACCCGCAAAAGCTGCTCCCGCAGCTGCGCCCGCTCTTCTTCGACTGCCTTCAGGCGAAGCAAGGGATCTTCCTCGCCTGGAGAAGCCTGGGCAGCCGAAGAAGCTTCTTCGGCAGAAGGAGGAGCGTTTTCTTCAGCAGAAGGTGGTGCTTCTTCAGGAGGAATTTCGGACTGGCCATTTGCCTTGGAGGGATCTTTTTCTTGGCTTTCAGGCATCGCAAGCGCACTTTAAGCACAGGAGCAAGGAGCGCAAGGGGATTGAACTCAGGGCTCGGAGGGCTGTGGCTTGGCTTCTTCAGGGGCCAAGCCATCGAGCATGCGGCTGATCGCATGGGCAGTAAATGCAACGAGGGGAACGAGCTTCGCGTAGTCGAGGCGGGTTGGACCGATGAGGCCCAAGCAGCCCGCTGTGTGACCGCTGACTGAGTAGGTGGAGGAAATCATGCCTATGTCTTCGGGATTGGCAGTGGCTTCGGTGCCCAAAAACACGTGCACGCCTTGAGAAGAAATCGTGCGCTCAAGAAGGGCGAGCAGCCTTTCTTTGTCCTCAAAGGCCCTCAAAAAACGGCGAATTTTTTCTGGATCAGAAAATTCTGCGCGGCTGAAAAGCTTCTCTTGTCCTTCGATCAAGAGGCTTCGGGAATCGGCCTGTTCGGAAGTGGCCTCAAGAAGCTCCTGCATGCGTTTTCGGAGGCAATGGTAAGCATCACGCTCTTCCTCGATTGCCCGAGCGACTTGATTGCGAAGCGCGACAAGAGACAACGCGACTCCTTGCTTTGCAGCAGTGTCAAAGAGGAATTCGAGGTAACGATGAATGGCCTCGATGTCGTGGGCCTCAAGCGCGGAAGAGAGGGCGATCACTTGGTGGTGCACGCTGCCACTTCGCAAAATCAAAATCGCGACCAAGCGTCGTTCTCCAAGCGGCAAAAATTGAAGGCGATGGAGGGGCTCGTGCGTCACTCGGCGGGCCACAAGGGCTGCTGTGCCAGAAAGAGAAGCGAGGATTCGGGCAGCGTGCTGCAGGATGTCGTCGACTCCAGGGCGAATGCCACGCAGGGCTTCCAAAACAGCATTCCGATCGCTTTCAGAAATCTTGTGGGCCCGAAGGAGTGCATCGATGAACAGACGCAGACCAAAAGCAGTGGGGACACGACCCGCACTCACATGAGGCTGCCAAAGCAGGCCCAGCTCCTCAAGCTCCATAAGCTCATTTCGAATTGTGGCTGGCGAGAGCCCCAAGCCATAGCGTTTGGCCAGGGTCCGTGAAGCCACAGGGGCTCCGGTTGCAATGTACTCGGTGATAAGCGCAAAGAGAATTTTGCGTGCCCGATATGTCAAGCCAGAGGCGATGGAAGCAGGGTCCGGCTGTTGGGGGTGGGTTCGATGTGGATACATTCTCCTATGTAATTTTAGCGAATTCCCGCAAAGAGGGTGCCAGCTTCTATCCTGGTGGCTCAGGAGGACTCATGGAAGATTGGGGCTCACGGGTTGGGCGCAAGACGAAATCCATGTCATTCTGATCCGTGTCGTGGCCGTTCCCTGCCCGCTCGTCGCGTCCTCCTGGAGACATCGAGGATGGGGTTGAGTCTGGACGGGCCTTGCGCTCGTAGGACGAAGCCATGTTGGAAGGGAAGGCAGGGAGTGGGTTCCCCTCGCAAATCGAAGCGACTGCTGATCCCCAACACACCCGATCGAGCACCATCCCTTCGTTTTCGATGGACCACGAGCCTCCTGAGTCAGAGGCCCCTGAGGAGAAAGAAGGGAGGTCCGAGGAAGGGGAGCCGGCATAGCCACTCCCTGTGAGAAGGAGAAAACCTCCACTGGGAAGAAGTGTGCCAGGAAGCACCGTCCCGCGGGTTGAACGGGAACTTCCTGAGGCGCTGGTATAAACAAAGCGGAGACCGCCGATGTCTGCAGTGGCGTTCGATCGGTTGTGGATTTCGATGAACTCGTCAAGGGCGCCTCTTGAGCCGCTTGTGGCAAATTCACTGATCACGATGGCTCCCCGGCAGGCAGCCCCACGGCAGCCAATGCCGCTGTCGGGATTGCCCAGGGCATCAGTGCCACTGTCAGTGGCAAAAAAGGTGTCGCTCCTAGGGGCATCGGTGCCTGCGTCGGGCGAGCGGGCCTCGTCCACAGCCGAATCCAAGGGAGAAAACACGTCAATGACATGCGCATCGAGTGAATGGGCATCGGGCATTTCAAATGAAGGGGCATCTTGGCCGGCATCTACGCCAAGATCTTCGCGAAAGGCATCGTTGATCGGCGCATCGATGAGCCCAGCGTCGCTCGGCCCCAAAATGCAGGCGCCTCTTTGGCAATCGACCCATGGGGGGCATTCGATGCCATAGCAAGAACGATCGAGCTCAACCACAAGGTCAACGATCGTTTGGGGCACAAAACGCCCTTCCACCACCCGCTGAAGGACGATGGTGCTTCCCTTCAATGCGCGAACCGAAAAGCGAATCGTGTCGCTGGGGTTTTCTGGGAGCGCTCGAACCACCCACGTTTGGGGGAAGCTTTTTCCTTGCAACGAAAACACTGTTTCAGGGACACTGGCCCCGCTTCCAAGTGAGGCGGCCAAAGCCAGCCCGTCAACCTCTTCTGGCACGCGCAGAGAAGAAACGATGACCAAGCGGACTGCGCTTTGAGAAGAGGACCCACAGGCATGGCTCAAAAGCAAAGGCAACCAAAAAAAGGGCGCCTTTGCACTCCATCTGAATGACCTGAATGTCAATCCAAACGGAAAGAAAAACCACTTCCTCACTTGAGTGCGCATTGCCCTTTTCTCAAAGCCGCATTGAGCCTTTGGATGAGAACCTCACTCGCTTCAAAGCGCACACGCCTCCGTGGAGGCGCAATTGAAATGGAACCCGTCAGCCGATTGAGCCACGTTTTTTGTTTTTGGATTTTGCAAGAAAAGGTGCCAAAGCGGGGTATCTTCACTTCGCCTTCTTCATCAAGCGCTTGACGCATGAGCCCGAAAAGGGCATTCACTGCCTCTTCGGCTTGGCGCTTTGAAAGTTGAGGCATCGCTGCATAAACCGCCTCGATGAGGTCTTCCTTTGTCATTTCTTGGATTCAAGCACTTTTAAATGCTGGAACAAGGGCCTAGGCCCGAAGCGTGCCGCCAAGCCTTTCTGCAACGCGCTGCACGATGCGTCTTCCTAGATCCTCAACCTGGGCGTCGGTCAGGGTCGAATCAGGGTGACGAAACTCAATTCGGACCAACATGCTTTTATGGGCCTGGGGGATGCCTTCGCCTTGATAGAGGTCCAGCACATCGACTCGAGCCACAAGTTTGCCCCCCGCTTCCTCGATCTCCGTGCGAAGGGAGGCAAAGGAAACGCTTTCATGCAGAACGAAGGCAAAGTCCCGCACGATGGATGGGTAACGAGGGAGAGGGTGGATGGGTGGGGGATGGGCTTTGAGGGCCTCTTCCATCAAAGGTGAGAGCTCAAGCTCGGCGAGGATGGGGCGTGTCGAAAGCTCCCACGCTTCGGCCACATCGGGATGGATTTCTGCGAGTGCCCCAATCCGGCGGCCTTTGAGTTGAATGAATGCGCCTTTTCGAGGGTGCGCCCAGGGTGGGGCCGTGTCGTCAAAGGCTTGCCACTCCACTTCAAGGCGAAGGGATCGGAAAAGATGCTCGATGTGCCATTTTCCATCGTAAAAATCTGCATGGCGCTTGATGGAAAGCCAATCCCGGACTGGACCAAAGAGGGCAATCCCAAGGCTCAAAACTTCAATTGCGCCAAGTGGGGTTTTGGCAGGTAAATAGCGCTTTCCAATTTCAAAAAGCCTTCCCATTGGATGGTCGAAGCGCTCCCCCCTTTGAACGCAACTGAGAAGGCTTGGAATCATCGAAGTCCTCAGCACTGAGCGCTCGGTTGAAAGAGGGTTCACGAGAAGCACCGCATCCTTTGGCGCACCGCTCCGCTTGAGGTCATCAGGCGAAAGAAAGGCAAAGTGGATCGTTTCCCGAAGGCCTTGGGCGGCAAGGGTGCATCGAATGCGTTCTAGGAGCTGAAGACGAGGGTTGCGCTCTTTCGATGGAATTTTTGGGAGCACAGCTGGAATCAGGTGGTATCCGCGAATCCTTGCGATTTCTTCCGCGAGATCTTCGGGACGCGCAAGATCAGAGCGGTGGCTTGGGACCGTGACCCGCCATCCCCCAGATTCCGCTGGAGACATTTCGCAACCAAGCGATTCGAGAATGCGCCGCGCTTCGACTTCGGGGATGCTCGGGTCTCCCAAAACCCCGCGCACTTCATTGATTGAGGTGAAGATGACGGTGGGCTTGCTACGACGGACCTCGATATCGACTCCGAAGGGAACTGGAATCCCGCACCCGAGGTGACTGATGAGGGCAAGGGCGCGACGCTGAACAAAGGGCAAGGCCTCTGCATCAACTCCCCTCTCAAAGCGCTCGCTCGATTGGGTCTGAAGGCCATGGCGCCTTCTTGTGCGCCGGATCGATGGCGGGTCGAAATGGGCAACCTCAAGTAAAATCGCTTTCGTTCCCCCCGATACAGCACTTTCTTTGCCTCCCATAATTCCAGCCAAGGCCACTGGGCCCTCGGCGTCCGCAATCACAAGGTCGTCTTTTCCGAGCGCAATTTCCCGACCATCGAGGAGAACGATGCGCTCGCCTTCTTTGGCAAGGCGCACGGTGATTTGGGGGCCAGCAAGGCGATCGAGATCAAAGGCATGGATGGGGTGGCCAGTTTCAAAAAGAATCCAATTTGTCACATCGACCACCCGGTCGACCGCCCGCTGACCGAGAAGGTAAAGGCGATACCTCATCCAAAAGGGTGAAGGACCTCCCTCAACGGCATGGACCACGTTACCGATGTATCGGGAGCAGCGTTCGGTGGCCTCAATTTGAATTGGAATGCTCAGAGGCCCCTGGATTAAAACGAGCTTTGTGGTCGTGGCAGAAGCGGAAGAGGGATGCAAAAGCCAACTTCGGTCTTTGCGTTTGATTTCGGCTTTTTCGATTTCTTCAGGCAATGCCACAACGCCAAAGGGCTGTGTGTTCAATCGTGGCGCGAAAGGCTCACGAAAAATCGCTGCAAGCTCCCGGGCCAGGCCAAGGTGGCCCATGGCGTCTGGCCGATTTGGAGTCACAGCGATGTCCAGAATCTCATCCCGAAGATCCAAGGCTTCGACAGCGTTTGCACCCGCTGGAGGGCTTTCGGATGGAGGCACAACGAATGGCTTGGCTTCGTCGCTCACTCCGAGTTCTGCTTCACTTAAAATCATTCCCCTTGACTCAACTTTTCCAAACCGCCGAACGCCCACTTCAGTGCCATTGGCCAATCGGGCTCCTGGTTGGGCCCAAGCAACAGAGGCATTGGGAGGCAGAGGGTGCTCTGACCTCATGACCACTTCCTGCCTCTCTTTTCCATTGAAAATCTGGACAATTCGCAGCCCCCTCTGCTCCGGATGAGGACTTTCCCCTTCCACTCGGGCAATATAAACTCCCTTGATTTCGTGGCCATGGCGATGGATGGCTTCGACTTCAAGGCCTGCCTGGGTGAGCTTTTCTGCGATTTCCTCCGCACTGGCCTTGATCCGTGAAAGCTCTCTCAACCAATTGCACGATGCCTTCATGCCCATCCCTTTTTGGGGAGATTCACTTACAATTGCTCGAGAAAACGCATGTCATTTTCGTAGAGCATGCGGATATCGCTGATCCCATAGCGCAACATCGCTATCCGATCGACCCCCATCCCCCATGCGATTCCCCGCCATTCTTTGGGTGATACCCCAGCCATCTCCAACACCAGAGGGTGAATCATGCCACACCCAAGCACTTCGAGCCAGCCTGTTCCTTTACACACCTTGCACTGCTCCGAAGGAGCTCCCCTTTCCCACGGGCGGCAGAAGGTGCAACCGATATCGAGTTCCGCTCCTGGCTCAACGAAGGGAAAATAGCTTGGTCGAAAGCGGATTGGGACGCCCGCTCCGAAAATCCGCTCGACGAAAGCCCGCATCAGCCCATGGAGATGGGCAAAGCAAACATCCCGGTCCACCCAAAACCCATCGATTTGGTGAAACATTGGGGAATGGGTTGCATCGTCATCGCGCCGATACACAGCACCGCCCGTCACAAGGGCCATTGGAGGGGGGCGCGACCGCAAAAAATGTGCCTGGACGGTCGTTGTGTGGGTGCGAAGCACAACTGCTTGGGGATTCCCGCTTCCTTCACTGCGGGTGAAGAAGGAATCTTGCATGTCGGCTGCTGGGTGATCAGGGGGAAAAGCGAGGCGGCCGAAGTTGTTTTCGGCAAAATCGATTTCTGGAACTTCGACGTATTCAAAGCCCAAGGACTCGAACACCTCGATCAGCACTGCCATTGTGGCCGAAATCGGGTGAAGGGAGCCCCACCCCACACCACGACCTGGAAGTGAAATATCGATTGGAGGGCACTCGAGCTCTGCCTGCCGTTGGGCTTTTTTGATCAATGCAAGCTTTTGCTGGAAGGCCTGCTCAATTGCGCTTTTTATGGCGTTGGCACGTTTCCCCAGCTCTTTTCTGCGCTCGGCTTCGATTTTTGGAAAAAGGCGAAAAATACGAGTTACCTCGCCCTCTGGGCCCAAAAGCTTTGCATTTTCTGCCCTGAGCTCTGCTTCGCTTCGGGATGAGGTGAAGAGGTGGGGGAGCGTGGCCTCCAAGCGCCTGAGCGCCTCTTCGATTTCTTTTTGAGCCTGCTCCATATGGGCCAATTAATAAAATTGGCTTTTGCTAGGAGGATTGTACCGCCTGTGACTGGGAGGCTGCTTTGGCCGCTTCGACCACGGCGCGGAAAGCAGTGGGATCTCGAAGGGCGAGATCAGCGAGAATCTTGCGGTCAAGCCCGATTCTGGCCTTTCGGAGTTGGGCGATAAAGCGGCTGTAGTTCAACCCGAGTGCACGCACACCGGCGCTGATCCTCACAATCCACAGCCTTCGAAAATCCCGCTTGCGTTCACGACGGTGACGATATGCATCTTGCCA
>JANWYL010000075.1 GCA_025056955.1 Sandaracinaceae bacterium
GTTTTCGGGATTGCTGGAATGATAGGGGCTTATGGGGCAGGCCGAGTTGCGCGTTACATCCCAAGCGGGGTTTTGCTTGCCTTATTCGGGATCATGATGCTTGTCACTGCAGTTGCCATGATGAGGGGGCGCAAGGTGCCAAAGGCAGGAGAAGCTGCACTGAAAGCAATGCCAGAGGCGGTGCACCTATTGCCTTTGCACAAGGTGTTTGCTGAAGGCTTGGTTGTGGGCGCAGTGACAGGGCTCGTTGGGGCAGGAGGTGGTTTTTTGGTTGTTCCGGCGTTGGTGCTCATAGGTGGTTTGCCGATGGATGTGGCCGTTGGCACCTCCCTCGTGGTGATTGCACTCAAATCCTTTGCTGGGCTTGCTGGCTACCTTGGGCATGCGCACGTAGACATTCCAACTGCGGGGGTGGTCACAGCCAGTGCAGTGGCTGGCAGTGTTTTGGGCAGCTGGCTGGCTGGCCGCATGTCGCCAGAGTCGTTGCGCAAGGGCTTTGCGTGGTTTGTCGTGGTCATGGCTTTCTTCGTGCTTGGGCAAGAGCTACCCCGAGCTTTTGGAAGCGAGCCCTCAATCGCATTGGTGTTGATTGGAACAGTGCTTGGGACACTGCTCATGGCAGCGATGATTCGGCTGTTTCGTCTTAGCTCACCGGCAGCAACATGAAACGAAATGAAGAAGCAAAATGGCCTCAGGATGTGCTACGATTAGAGCGTGGAAAATTTTGAAATTCGAAACGACCCATCCCTTGGGGATGGAACGTGGACGCTCTCTGAAACACTGGTTGCAAGTGCGCTGAGCCAATTGGGGGGAGCAGTGCTTCTTCTCGACCAAAACCTTGTGGTGAGGGCTTACTCACGCGAGGCGAAAGAAGTCTTAGGAGGCGGGCTGCGTCAGGGCATTCGAGCAGTGGAGATTTTGTGTGGCGATCGAATTGAGCGACCGGTGGCTCAGGCGATGGCTCGGGGCGAAGCGATTCAGGCCACCGTGGTGCGCCCCCTGGTGGACGGGCGCTTGCAACATCTTTTTGTGCGCGCAAACCCACTGGGCATTGCACCCAATCTGCTTGGGTACGTGATAAGGCTTGAGGAGGTTGATCCAACAATCGGAGGGGATGCACCAGAAGTGCTCGAGGGGATTGCGACGCGTAGCCCGAAGATGAAACAAGTGTTTCGAATTATCCGCAGGGCTGCACTGCGTGATGCAACTGTGTTGGTGAGAGGGGAGAGCGGGGTGGGAAAGGAACTTGTGGCAAGGGCCATCCACCGCTTATCTCCCAGAAGAAAAGGCCCCTTTAAAGCGATCAACTGCGCAGCGCTTCCACCAACGCTTCTCGAAAGCGAGCTCTTCGGCTACAAGCGAGGAGCTTTCACAGGAGCTGTTCGAGATTATGAAGGCATCTTTCGGGCGGCTCACGGTGGCACTTTGTTTTTGGACGAAGTGGCTGAGATGCCCCTCGAGCTCCAAGCAAAGCTTTTGCGAGTCCTCGAAACACGGACAGTGACGCCGATCGGTTCCCAGGAGGCTGTTGAAGTCGATGTTCGAATTGTTGCAGCAACGCATCGCTCTTTGCGACAGCTTGTGAACGAGGGGAAATTTCGAGCAGACCTCATGTATCGGCTGAGGGTCGTGCCGATTCGTATTCCTCCATTGCGTGAACGACCTGAAGACATTCTCTTTCTTGCGGGGAGGTTGCTTGAGGACCTCCAGGCCAACGGTCCTGCCCGTCCCGAAGGGCCAGTCACACGCATCGAACCCGAGGCAGAGCGGGCAATGCTCAACTACAGCTGGCCTGGAAATGTGCGAGAGCTGAGAAATGCCCTTGAATATGCGCTGGTTGTGGGTGAAAGGGAAGCGATTGGTTTGAATGACTTGCCAGAGGAGATCGTTTACGGCGAGGGCGGAAACGATCACGTACTGACCATATCGATGCCCAACCCCTTGCCACAACACGAGGAAAACGCTGAGCGCATGCGAATTGAGAGGGCCTTGTCAGCCACGGCAGGTCATATCGGTCGCGCGGCACAATCGCTGGGAATCAGCCGCACAACCCTCTGGCGCAAGATGAAAAAGCTTGGCATCAAGGCATAGGGAAAAGGAGGGGTCAGAAGTTTTAAGCGTGTGCAGCTCGTTTCAAATGGGGAGACAGCATGTTTCATATTGTTTCTTTTGGATTCGCTGATGGCTAAATTCGTTCGAAATTCGCTCCTATTCGGGATGATGGGGGTGGCATGGCTTGTGCTGAATGGAAACGTGAGCTTTCTCAGATATGGCATTGCCCACGCTGGTGGGTGTATTTCCTAACCGATGTTTCACGCGAGAGGTAACGATGTTCGAAACAGTTTGGATCATCCGAGGTCTTGTTGGAGGCGTACTTATTGGCCTGGCTGCTTCTTTGCTGCTCATCGCAAATGGCCGGGTGGCAGGAATCAGCGGAATCTTGAACCAGCTGATGGTTCCTGTGCGTGGAGTCGAATTCAGGTGGCGCCTGTTTTTTGTGATAGGGCTGATCGTGGGAGGGTTGATTGCCCAGGTGCTGGTGGGAGGAGCGGAGTCTCTTCCTCCATCGCTCGGCACAGCCCTGGTGGCCGGAGTTTTGGTCGGCTCTGGCACCCGGCTGGCCAACGGTTGCACGAGTGGGCATGGGGTATGTGGCCTGAGCCGCTTATCGGTCCGTTCGCTTGTGGCCACAGTGACCTTCATTGCCACAGGGGCGCTTGCTGTGTGGCTTAGCAATCGACTGGGAGGATGAAAAATGAATCAAGGAAAAGAAATACAAAACGAAACAATGTTTCAGATGGTTGGAGCCATTGCTGGCCTGCTGTTTGGAGCTGGCCTGGTGATCAGTGGGATGACTTCACCAGAAAAAGTGAGGGGCTTTCTCGACTTTACCGGAAAGTGGGATCCAACTCTGATTTTCGTCATGGGTGGTGCAGTGGGGGTGCATTTCTTCGCCTATCGCTTCATTCGAGGCAAGCAGAGTCCACTTTTTGCCCGCGCTTTCCAGGTGCCCACACGACGGGACATTGAACCGAAGTTGGTGATTGGGGCTGCGATTTTTGGAATTGGCTGGGGGCTTGGTGGATACTGCCCCGGTCCAGCCATCGTGAGCCTGGCACAAGGAAGCCATGTGGTTCTGGCATTTGTGGTGGGGATGCTCGCAAGCTCTTGGGTGGTGGGGAAGCTCGATGCTCAGTTTGAAGCCCGAAAGAAGGCTTGTGCTGAAACAGCGAAGTTACAAGCCAGTTCCACGGGGCAGCAACATGCCACGCGATAGTGAAGCAATGACACGTTACGTTTCATAGCCAATGTTTCATAGCTTTGGCACGATAAGTGCTGTGGAAACAATAACGAAGGAGGTATGAAACATGTTGTTCCGACAGCTATTTGATCCCGAATCCTCTACCTACACCTATTTGCTGGCAGATGAAGAAACGAAAGAAGCGGTTTTGATTGACCCCGTGATCGAGCAAGTGGAGCGGGACCTCCAGCTGATCAGGGAACTGGGGCTGGAGTTGCGCTATGCGCTCGATACCCACGTTCACGCGGACCACGTGACGGCTCTTGGGACCTTGCGAGAAAAGGTCGGTTGTAAGACAGTGCTCTCGGAGCGGGCAGGGGTTGGGGTGGCAGATGTATACGTCAAGGAGGGAGACCGCATCCGTTTCGGCCGCTACGAGTTGGAGGTGCGCGAAACTCCTGGGCACACCAATGGGTGTGTAACCTATGTGTTGGGTGATCACTCCATGGCATTTACTGGAGATGCCCTGTTGATTCGTGGGTGTGGTCGCACTGACTTTCAGCAAGGTGATGCGAGGACACTCTACCGATCAGTGCACGAGAAGATTTTTTCCTTGCCAGATCCCTGCCTGATATACCCAGGACACGACTACAAGGGAAGGACAGTAAGCACAGTTGGTGAGGAGAAGAAGTACAATCCAAGGCTTGGTGGGGGAAAGACGGAGGATGAATTTGTTGAGATCATGCGCAATTTGCAACTGGCATATCCCAAGAAGATGGATGTGGCTTTGCCTGCGAATTTCTACCTTGGAATTCGCTGGGAGTCGGTAACAGGGGAAGTGAAGGAGACCCCAAGGTGGGCTCCCGTGGAGCGAAATCTTGGTGGAGTGCCTGAACTTCCTCCAGAGTGGGTGGCAGCGCATCTTGGAGAAGTCGAAGTGATTGACGTGCGTGAAGCGGAGGAGCTTGTTTCGGAGCTCGGTCACATTGATGGGGTACGGCATGTGCCATTGGCAAGGGTGAAAGAAGAGGCCGTCAAGTGGGATCGCAAGCAACCCATCATCACAGTGTGCCGCTCAGGTGGTCGCTCCGGGAAGGCGGCATTGGAATTGGAGGCGATGGGCTTTGAAAAGGTGGCCTCCATGCGGGGGGGAATGATGGAGTGGAACCGCATGCGTTTCCCAATTTCCAGAGCTCCTGTGACTGGATGAAAAGGGGTCGAGGAGAAGGGGGGCATCATCACCTTCATCACCAGCCATTATCACCAACGTCATCACCATCACACATTGAAGGAGGTGTGGTATGCAACGTATCGTGTTTGCAAGCAGTGGGGATATGAAGGAAAGAATTGTTGCAGAAGCAGCAGTTGCGATTGCAATGCAAGCAAAGGCAGAGCTGGTCGTTGTGCAAGCAGTGGTTGATAAATGCGAAACCACTCCTTTCTCTCTAGCAGAAGTGCAGGAGTTGGCTCGCAGTTGGGGGGGAGAAGTGCAGAGCCGAGCGGTTGCACATCGATGTTGTGAGGATGTCGGAGATACCCTTTTGGACATCATCGGTCAACTGCAACCTGATTTGGTTGTTGCTGGCACCCATCAAAGGAGAGGCCTGGCTGCGTTGGTACGAGGCAGTGTGGCAGAATCTGTTGCACGCAACCTGGATATTCCATCGTTGATCCTACCCCTTGAGGGTTATCCCTTGGTGGACTCAAAAAACGGCACCTTACTCCTCGATCGGGTGATTGTTGCGGCTGGCGATATCGAGGCGATCAAAGCGGGATTGCGCGCCCTCAACACCTTGATGCAAGCGATTGGGAGATCGACCAAGGCAGTGCTTGCCAGGGTTGAGACGAATGGAACCAAAGAATTTTCTCTCGACACGATCGACGCTGGCTTGAGGTCGAACCAATGGATACAAAGCGAATGGCTTCAATTGCGAGGCGACGATGTGGCGGAAGAGCTCAGTCGTTTTGTTCGTTCAAGTCATGCATCAATGGTGATCATGGCCACCCGTGGCCACGACCAGTTGGCTGATGCACTGCGCGGGTCCACCACGGAGAGGGTGCTTCGCTCGATTGATCGTCCTCTCCTCGTTGTTCCTATTCAAGGTTCTTAGTTCTTATGAGGGTGGTGCAATGCACAGGCCGGGCTCAGGTCGCGAAGGTGAGGCTGGCTTTAGGATTGGATGGTTGGGAATTATTGTGGTTGCGATTGCTGCTACTGGGATTGGGTCTGGAGCAACCTTACTGGCGATGCAGTCTACGTCTTCTCCAAATTCGAAGGAGAAGGCGCCTATTCAACCGCCTGCTGGGTCGCACCAAGGCTCTCAATCCAAGCTTCCATTCAAAGTGCCTGATCGTTCAACCATTCCTGATGGTCCCCTTGGTGAAGCCATTCGGCGAGGAGAGGTGTTGGTGAGTCGCACGGCAGAAGAGCTGCCAGACCATGTGGGCAATGATCTGCATTGCACCAGTTGTCACCTGCGAGGAGGTACTGTTCCGAATGCAGCACCATGGGTTGGTGTGGCCGGAATGTTTCCTGAGTACCGCGCCCGTGCTGGTCGGGTAGTCACGCTGGAACACAGGATCAACGAGTGTTTCGAGAGGAGCATGAACGGAAAAGCCCTTGATCCCGATAGCCCAGAAATGACCGCAATCGTTGCCTACATCACGTGGTTGTCACGCGACGTTCCTGGAGGAAAAGAGGTGGAGGGGAGGGGCTTCCTAAAAATTCAAAACCCGCCGAAGCCCAACCGCGAGCGGGGAAAGCAAATATATGCACAATAGTGCGCAGCATGCCATGGATTAATCGGCGAAGGGAGGCGGGCAGTTGATGGGAGCTATCTCTTTCCACCTCTCTGGGGTGATCGCTCCTTTAACCTAGGTGCTGGAATGGCGCGACTCCATACTGCTGCAGCCTTTGTTCTTGCCAACATGCCTCTTGGGGCTGAGGGCACCCTAAGCGTTCAGGATGCATACGATGTGGCTGATTTCTTCATCCATCAGGACCGGCCAGGTTGGGCAAAGGCTGCTGAAGACTGGCCGCACGGGGGAAAGCCGCCGGATGCTCGGTATTGATTACTGATCAACGATAGGGGTGATTGGTAAAACAAAGGTGCAAGTCGGGGGGATGGGTGGGTTTTTTTCGATGAATCCCAAGGGACACATGACAGTTGCAGGAGGTGAAAACAATGGGAGTACCAGAAAAGATGGCATTTCTTTGTAAAAAGCATGGGTTGTGTTGGCTTGTTGCCTCTCTCGCAATATTGGTGATACCCACTGGTCAGCTCATGGCATTGGATGTTGAAAGCCAGGAGCGCATGGTGGAGAGTGCAGAGGGTAAAGAAATCACCTCTGAGCTTCGTGAGGAAAGCAGAGAGTTGGTGTGGGAGGTATCCCACGAGGAGGTGTTTCACCAGGAGGAGGGAGAGAGAAAGGATGAAGCCAATCATAACGGGGGGAATAACGACGAAAAAGCGCCCTCAGAGGCACGAGATTCTCAGGAGAAGCGCAGAGCAGAAAATGGTGTGGGGGTGGAAGATCATGGTGAAAAGAAAGTGACCACTGCCAAGGGTGAGGAACAGACCGCTCCTTTTCTCTTTGGACTGGATTGGAGTCGTCCTTTGCTACCACCCATTGATCCAGCTGCTTTTCCCCCCCTCCCACCATCAGAAGAGCGCCAAAGGCCTCCTGTTGAGGTGCACGGATTTACGGCGATTTGGATTACTCCGCATCAGGAGCGGATTCCCGGAGTGGAAGTGAGGGATCCTTTTCGATTGCGCTTCGCAGTGCTGCGGGTAGATGCACACCTTTCTCCTCATGTTCGCGTTTTGAGCAGGCTTGGACTTACGCTTCCGCAGTATCCCCTTTTGGATTTTGTTGGGGTGTGGACACCCACCAACGAAGTGGCTTTTTCTTTCGGACAAATGCGCATGCCATTTGGTGCTTCTGCCACCACCTTGGCTCCTCAGTTGGTTTTTCCAGACCGCCCACGCTATGTGCAGGCGATGCTCAAGGCCACATTTCGAGACGTGGGTGTGATGCTGCACAGTGGGGACCGGGGAATTGCGGATGGGATTCTGCACTATCGGCTTGCAGTGATGAATGGGGGTGGAAGGATTGGGACGAGCGTTCGGCGTCCAATTGATGGGATCGATCGCTTGCTTATGGTTGGTCGGGTGTTGGTTGATCTGGGGCGCTTGTTCACCCACTCAAAGGACCGGGTGGTGGTGGGGGTGAGCTATGCACGAGTAAGGGATCCTGCAGTGGAAGCTGAAAATGAGGAAGAGGCCAAGGAGTTTGCAGATTCGATGCTTGGGCGCAGATTGGTTTCGTACCATCAGGATCGCATCACCCAGGTGATTGGTGCTGACCTCACCATTTCCTTACTCGGTGTTTGGGTTCAGGGAGAGGTGATGTTTTTGATTTCCACACCCACTGGAGGTGGAGAGCGACGACAAGCGCTTGGCGCTAGCCTCGAGCTTGCCTACTCGCCAGACTGGCATCCTTACGGAAATGCTTCTTTGCGAGGTGCCTTGCGCTTGGAGTTCTTCGATCCAAACAGTGGGCGTGCTGGAGACGAGAGCGGCACGATATTGGCGGGGCTCGATTTCGATGCGACCCGTGGCATTCGAGCGGGGGTATATGGAGGGGCGACGGTGTATCGTCACCTCGAGGAGCAGAAAGAGGTTGGTGCCGGAGAGATGACTGTGAGGGTCCAGTACGCTTTTTGAACAGGATTGGGTGGGGAATCGTGCACGCCTTCGCTTGCATGCGTCATGCTTCGAACCAAGCTGAGGCCTGATGTTGCCCCTTGCGAAGATTCGCTCTCTTGTGGCTCGCCATGCCGAGCTCGAAGAGATGCTCTGTTTGCCGGAAATCATCGGGAATCCTGCTCGGTATGCGCGTTTGCGGAAAGAGCATGCTGAGCTTGGCCCCATTGTTGAGGCCTTTCGTCGCTACGAGGAAATTGAGCGCCGCATCGCAGAAGACAAGGCGGCCTTGGAGGACCCTGAGCTATGCGATTTGGCCAAAGAGGAGCTGGGTGAGCTTGAAGTTCAAAAGGCGGCTTTGGAGAGGGAGATCAAGGTATTGCTTCTTCCTCCCGACCCCAACGATGCCAAAAATACCATTGTTGAAATCCGAAGTGGTGCAGGGGGGGAGGAGGCAGCCCTTTTTGCAGCTGATTTGTTGCGCATGTACACCCGGTATGCTGAGCGCAAGGGGTGGGAGGTCGAAATATTGTCAACCAGCGAGGCGCACATAGGAGGATTCAAAGAGGTCATCGCTTTGTTTCGCGGTGAGCGGGTGTACTCGCGTTTGCGCTTTGAGGCGGGGGTGCATCGCGTTCAACGTGTGCCTGTGACCGAGAGCCAAGGGAGAATTCACACCTCCACTGCAACGGTTGCGGTTCTCCCAGAGGCTGATGAAATCGATGTGAAAATCGATGAGAAAGATCTTGAAATTTCAATTGCAGCCGCGGGTGGGCCAGGGGGGCAAGGAGTAAACACCACCAACAGCGCTGTCCAGATCCTCCACAAGCCCACTGGCATCATCGTCAAGTGCCAAGACGAGCGTTCTCAGATCCGAAACAAGGCCAAGGCGCTCAAAATCTTGAGGGCTCGGCTCCTTGAACGGGAGCGGGAGGCAGCGCACGCCGCTGAGGCTGCTGAGCGCAGAGCCATGGTTGGTACAGGGGAGCGAGCGGAAAAGATCCGCACCTACAACTTCCCCCAGAATCGGGTGACAGATCACCGAATTGGATTAACCCTCTACAAGCTCGATCAGGTGATCGATGGTGATTTGGATGAGCTTCTCGATGCCTTGCGTGCTCACCACATCGCTTCGTTGCTTGAAAAGCAGGCACGAGAGGAGCATACAATCGAGGCAAGGGGTGGGTGAAGGATGGTGCGGCGGGGCTATTGGTCGAGTTGGGGGGGGAGACTAAGGTGGGTATTTTTTGCGGTGGTGTTTCAGAATGGAGCAGGCACAGGTGGTTGCGGGGGAGGTCAGATGAAGGCGAAGGAGGTCGTTTTTGCTCCACCCAAGCTTCTGGATCCTGGTCAATTTCCCGTTGATATGGCGGTGGATCAAGTGGTTGTTGCTGAGCATGAAGGTGGCAGTGCATCCTTTCGAGCGATCGTCGAAAAGAAGGGCAGGCGGTTGGTTTTAGTAGGCCTTGCACCTCATGGAGGGAGGGGATTTGTGGTCACTCAGGAAGGTGAACATTTAAGCTTCCAGTCCTATCTTCCTGATCCCCTCCCCTTTGCTCCTGAGTTCATGATGGCTGATGTTCACCGGACTTGGTTGGTAGGTTTGATGAGGCCAGGATGCTCTGCCTTTAAGGATGGTGAATACGAGGGAGTGAGTGGAGAAGAGCATTTCATCGAGACATGGAGGGGAGGAAGGTTGAGGTCGCGCCGCTTTCGAAGCCTGCATTCTGAGCGGGCGGGGTGGTGGAAGGTGGATATCAGATATGAAGGAGGGCTTGCTCCCAATTCTCTACCTGAGCGGGTAGTCATTGAAGCAGTGCCTTTTCCTGGCCGTTTCTACCGTTTAACTCTGACTTCTCTGTCAGGGCATTTTGAGTTAGAGGGAAAAGAGATGGTTGACAAGGAGGGCTTGACACGCGTTTGCTTTGATCAATCCTCGGAAACATGAGGCGGTATCAGAATCGGTTGTTGCAAGGGGCGGCATCCTGGTTGGTATTGCTTGCCGGATGCGTGGGAGAGAGCGAAGAGAACGATATTGTTCGCTTTAGTGAGGAGGAAGAAACAACGCTTTACGAGCAAGCCTTCGTGGAAGCCATGGAAGGGAAGGCAGATGGGCCGGATTGTGCTGGCACATGGGTGCCAGATCGTCCTCCATTTCGCAAAGCGGTTGCTTTGACTTTTGACGATGGACCAAGGCCTGGGCCCACTTCTACCATTCTTCAGATATTGCGTCGTCACCAGGTCCCAGCCACTTTTTTCATCAACGGCGTTCGTTTGCGGAGCCCAGAGGCGGAGCGGATAGCCCGAGAAATTGCCCAAGATCCTCTGTTTATTTTAGCCAATCACACGTGGTCTCACCCAGACATGAGCCGCATTCCAGCAACCAGGGTGGCCACAGAAATCGACGACACCACAGCTGTTATGCAACAAGTGGGTGAAACCTTGCGTTACTTCCGATTCCCATTTGGATCTTCAACGTGCTCGACCGCGCGGGCAGTGCGCGAGCGGCAATACACGATTGTCGGCTGGCACATCGACAGCGCCGACT
Organism: Sandaracinaceae bacterium; assembly: GCA_025056955.1. Lineage (GTDB taxonomy): Bacteria > Myxococcota_A > Polyangia > Polyangiales > Sandaracinaceae > JANWYL01. Next base: position 10,496 of record JANWYL010000075.1, read on the forward strand.
GGTGCTATGCTGCGGGAAATGGTGTTTGCCCCCGCAACCGTTTTCGTTTTGTTGATGATGACGTGCGCGACAATATGGTTGAATATGTGTTGCGGCAGGTGAGGGCGCGAGGAGGAGGCATTTTGCTTTTCCATGACATTCACCCACACACAGCTGCCAATATTGAGCGGTTGATCATGGCCCTGAAGAATGAGGGGTATCGCTTTGTCGCCATCAACGATCCCAGTGTATTTCCAATGCTCAACCGCAACCGTTGATGTTGGGTGTGTTGAAACCATTCTACGAGAAAGCATGCTGATTGACCCGAGTGCACGAATTCACGTGAGTGCGGAGGTGTCGCAAGAGTCCCATGTGGGGGCTCGGACTGTCATATGGCACCATGCCCAAGTGAGAGAAGGAGCGCGGATAGGTGCAGACTGTGTGATTGGCAAGGGGGTATATGTTGACGTTGGGGTGGTGGTAGGTGATCGGTGCAAGATCCAGAATGGGGCCTTACTTTACCGCGGGGTGACGTTGGAGAATGGTGTTTTTGTTGGTCCTGGCGCCATTTTGACGAACGATCGGCTTCCGAGGGCGATTAACCCAGATGGCACGCTCAAGCAAAGCACAGATTGGGTGATTTCACCCATTCGGGTGCGTGAGGGGGCCTCGATTGGAGCCGGCGCGGTCATTGTTGCTGGGGTGACAATCGGTCGATTTGCAATGGTGGGGGCTGGTGCTGTGGTTACCAAGGACGTTGAGGACTACCAGCTTGTTTTCGGTAATCCAGCCAGGCCACAAGGATGGGTGAATGCGTCTGGTCAGAGGGTGTCGTCTCGCAAAGAGGCTGAAGAAGGCTTGCGTGAGGAGGGCTGAGGCGTTTCAGCAAACTGAAAGACGAAAAGATGCTTCGGGTTGCTGTCATTGGAGCAGGCTCAATGGGGCGCAACCACGCCAGGGTGCTGAGGACGACGAAGGATGTGGAGATCGTCGCCATCGTTGACCCGGAAGTGGAGCGTGCCAAGGAGCTCGTCAGAATTTATGGTGGAAAGGCCTTTGGGTGTGTGGATGATGCGCTGATGAATGCGGTTGACGCAGCGGTCGTTGCCGTGCCAACGCACCTGCATTACCAAGTGGCTGCTCCATTGCTGAGGGCTGGGGTGCATCTTCTTGTGGAGAAACCCCTGGCTTCGACGGTGGAGGAAGCCGAAGCGCTTCGACGCTTGGCCGAGCAAAACCGCTGTGTGTTGGCAGTCGGGCACATTGAGCGTTTCAATCCCGCTGTTCGGCTGTTGGCAGAACGCTTGGCAGAGGGGAGGATCGGACGCGTTTTCGAGGTGCGCGCGCGGCGGCTTGGCCCCTTTCCAGTGAGAATTCGCGATGTTGGAGTGGTGCTTGACCTTGCAACCCACGACTTAGACATCTTTAGGTTTTTATTGCGTTCTGAGGTGATGCGGGTTTTTGCGGAAGGTCTTGGTGCACTTTGCACGCAGCGCGAAGACTCGGTCACGGCCTTGCTTCGTTTTGAAAGTGGTGCGATAGGTGTGATCGAGGCAAGTTGGATCACACCGACCAAGGTGAGGGAGCTGATTGTAGTGGGTGAGGGTGGGATGTTTCGTGTGGATTATCTCACTCAGGACCTTTTCTTTTTTGAAAATGCTGAGGCAGCGCCGATTGGATGGGCAGAGATGAGCGTGTTTCGGGGGGTAAGCGAAGGTGCAATGACGCGGCTTTTGGTGCATAAGGTGGAGCCCCTGCGTGCAGAAATGGATGGTTTCTTGAAGGCTGTTCGAACAGGGGTTGATGACCAGATTGTTCCAGCCGAGGATGGAATAGCAGCCCTGCGTTTGGCATGGGCGATCATCGAGGCGATGCAGCGGGGGGAGGCAGTGATGCTTCGGCCTCCATCGCAAAAATAGAAGGAATAGAAGGAGCTGAGATGGGTGA
>JANWYL010000076.1 GCA_025056955.1 Sandaracinaceae bacterium
AGGTTGGGTCAGCACGCGAATGAGCACCGGGAAATTTCGGATCAGGTTGTCCTGCTCCTCGGCCATCGAATGTGAGTTGTCAACGATGAAAAGCAAGTCAACAGGGAGGTGGTCGAAGCAACCAAGAAAGGGAGCAGCATCTTCTGATGGGTTGGAAATCCCATCGGGGAGAGAAGGTTGGCCATCGGTGGCGTGATTGGGAGATGCATCTGATGAGGGATTCTTGGGGGATGTTTCTCCACACCCATCCCCCAGCAACGCGGCACCAACCAGCAAGATTGCGGCGAGTCTGCCATGCATGCTCGGATTTTCTCGCGGGCACTGATTGAGGGCAAGCCCTTAAAGGGACCAATAAAGGAAGGAGCCAGGTATCGATTCGGGTGCGAAGATCGATTTGACATCGAGCAGGATGCCGTTTTCACGGAGCAGCCTTTTGAGCTCAGCTTGGCTGAGATTGCGGTACTCCTTGTGTGCAACCGCAACGATGATCGCATCCATTTGGGAAATCGTTTCAATGGGAACCAGGGTGAGGCCATACTCTTTTTGCACTTCCTCTGGGTTGGCACGTGGGTCGGTAATGAGAGGGTCGATTCCGAATGCACGAAGCTCTGTGACAATGTCTGGAACGCGGCTGTTTCGGATGTCGGGAATGTTTTCCTTGAAGGTTAAACCCAAAATTGCCACCCGTGCCCTTTTGACTGGGATATCTTGGGCGATGAGCAGCTTGATGAGCTTTTGGGCCACAAAGACCCCCATTCCATCGTTGATGCGTCGGCCGGCAAGGATGACCTGAGGGTGATACCCAAGGGACTCGGCTTTTGCAGTAAGGTAGTAGGGATCGACTCCAATGCAGTGCCCGCCAACCAGGCCTGGTTCAAAGCGCAAGAAATTCCATTTTGTTGAGGCGGCATCGAGAACGTCGCGGGTGCGGATGCCCATGCGGTCGAAAATCAGGGCGAGCTCATTCATGAGGGCGATGTTGAGGTCTCGCTGGGTGTTTTCGATCACCTTGGCTGCTTCGGCCACCTGAATGCTTCGGGCTCGGAAAACGCCAGCTTCCACAATTCTTCCATAGGCGCGTGCAACGCGTTCAAGCGCTTCAGCGTCTTCACCCGCAACCACCTTCACGGTGCGTTCGAGGGTGTGTTCTTTATCACCTGGGTTGATCCGTTCCGGTGAATACCCGAGTTTGAAGTCGCGCCCTCGGACCAAACCCGAGACCTCTTCAAGGATTGGGGCGCAAAATTCTTCGGTGAGGCCAGGGTAGACGGTGGACTCATAGACAACCAAGGGGCCTTCTGGCTTCCATTCCAGTTTTCGAAGGGCGCGGCCCACTGTTCGAGAGGCTGCTTCGAGAGGGCGGAGGTCTGGTTGCCGATTCGGATAGATCGGAGTGGGGACAGTCACAACATAAAACGACAAGCCTTCCAAGTCCTTTGGGTCATGTGTGAAGTGGACTGTGGTGTTTGCGAGGGATTCGCTGCCCACCTCGTGCGTCCGATCGTACCCTGCCTTGAGCTCAGCAATTCTTTGGGGATTGACGTCAAATCCCACGACGTGTTCATATGCGCGTCCAAAGGCGAGAGCCACTGGCAGGCCCACATAACCCAAGCCAATCACGCCTATCGTTTCATCTTCAAAGCGGGGCATACCTTTCCTCGACATTGGCACAGTGCCTCTCGTCCGTTGCGAGATCAACTGCTCACATTCGAGTTTTGCAAAGGGCTTGACCTACCGGGGACGTCGTGTAGAAAGCGAGCATGGTTATCACCTGTCGCAGTTGTGGGACACATAACCGCGTTCCCGTAGAGCGTTTGAATCAGGGGCCAAAGTGTGGGCAATGCCACGCGCCTCTTGAACTCGACCAGCCGATCGAAGCGGCCTCAGCGGAGGAATTTGACGAGATCGTGGGGAAAAGTCCTCTTCCTGTTCTTGTGGATTTTTGGGCACCATGGTGTGCGCCGTGCCGGATTGTGGCCCCAGAGCTCAAAAAGATCGCCAAAAGCCACGCAGGACGTTTGGTGGTGCTCAAGCTCAACGCCGATGAAGTCCCAGAAGTGGCAAATCGCTTTCACATTCAGGCCATTCCAACGTTTATTCTGTTTCGGGATGGAAAGGTGGTTTCACAGCAGAGTGGAGCGATGCCAGCGGCTCATATCGTCAAAGCCTTTGGGCTGTAGGCGGCGATCCGACTCTGTGAGAAGGCAGGCCAAGAGCGCATGCCACTTTGGGGATGAGCAATGAACGAAAGCGTGCATTTTCAATCATGGTCGGTTGTGGAAGGGGGCTGGATTCGCCCTCGTTCTCCGATTGATGGGAAGGCGCTCACGCCAATTCCGGTAACACCCCCCGAGGAAGTGCGTGAGGTGGTCCGGAGGGCCAAGCTTGCTCAAGCGGGGTGGGCCAAAAGAAGCCTTGAAGAAAGGGTGAGGGCGCTTCGTCGCGGAGCGCGAGCAATCCTTGAGCGCAGAGATGAAGTCCTGGCCCTGATGCGCGAAGAAGTGGGGAAGCTTGAGGTGGATGCCCTCATGAGCGAGGTGATTGGTCCCCTCGATCAGCTCAATGCCTGGGCTCGCGTTGTGCGGCAGGGGATGAGGCGCGAGTGGGTGTCGCTTAACCCGATTGCATTTCCCAGGAAAGCCGCATACATCGACCGTGTTCCAAGGGGGGTGGTAGGGATCATCGCACCATGGAACTACCCCGTTGCCACTTTGTTCCGTTCTGTTTTTCCAGCATTGCTCACGGGAAATGCGGTGGTCTTTAAGCCAAGCGAATATGCGAGCCAGACAGAGAGATGGGTTGCTGAACGCTTGGCGGAGGGGCTCCCCCCTGATCTCCTTTTCGTGGTGATGGGTGGAAAAGAGACAGGGATTGCCCTGATCGAGTCAGGGATTGATGCGTGTGTTTTTACCGGTTCCGTGGCTTCAGGGCGAGAAGTGGCGGCGAGGTGTGCGTCACGCCTCATTCCCTGCTCTGTTGAGTTAGGGGGAAAAGATGCTGCCATAGTGCTTGAGGACTGTGATTTGGAGCGCACGATTGCTGGGGTGACCCATTGGTCGCTCCACAATGTGGGGCAGGCGTGTGGGGCCATTGAAATCGCTTATGTCGAGGAAAGAATAGCAGATGCCTTTGTTGAAGGTTTGGTCGGGGCATGGGAGAAGTTGAGGGTGGGTCCGATGCCACCAGGGGATGTCGATATTTCTCCCCTGTCTCATGCGAAGCAACTCAAGGTGGTGATGGAGCACGTTGAAGATGCGGTGGCAAAGGGTGCACGCCTTGTTTGCGGTGGTAGAAGGGTTGAAAGGGAGGGGTCTCCCATGGGGTGTTTTTACGAACCAACCATCCTTGACCACTGCCGGCCTGGAATGCGGGTTGTTGATGAGGAGACCTTTGGTCCGGTGCTGGCCGTGGTGCGGGTCAGCGGCGCTGCTCAGGCAATTGAATTCGTCAATCGCGGGCGGTATGGCTTAACTGCTTCGATTTGGACGCGGGATATCGCTCGGGCTGAGCGTTTGGCAGAACAGTTGGATGTGGGTGTGGTCACGATCAATAACCATGCACTGACAGGAGGCATCCCAGCTTTGCCGTGGAGCGGGACCAAAGACACTGGCCCTGGGGTGGCTAACGGTGTGGCTTCTCTTCATACCTTCACCCGCCCAAGATCGGTGCTCATCGATCGCAATCGAACCCCTGAGCTCTACTGGATGCCTTACGATCGAGAGCTTTGGGAGCTTGGAAATCTCCTTGCTGATTTGCAGGTCGGTCAGCGTTTGCATGCTGCTTGGAAGTTGCCTTTGATGATTCGATCGAGGGTGAAGAAATTGGGTGAGTTCTATAGAAGTGTGACGAGGAGGACGAAGTAAGCCTGGGGCCTCCAATCAAAAAACTGGGTCATCTGTCACCAAGATGGGTGGTGGCTTGCCAAATCATTGGATAAAAGGGAGTGCCATAAAGGGTGGAGGTTAAGGTGAGCGCCAATCTGCACGATGTGATTGTGGTTGGAGGTGGCCCTGCTGGTGCAACCGTGGCAGCCCTTTTGGCCAAAAGCGGTGCCGATGTGCTCCTTCTTGAGCGCGAGTGTTTCCCTCGCTTTCACATCGGTGAGTCGCTTCTTCCCTGTGATTTGCCTATTTTTGAACGCCTTGGACTCAAGCCTCTAGAGGCAGGCTTTCTGTACAAAGCAGGGGCTGAATTCATGGACGAGGCGATCGGAGGGCGAGCGGTCTACGAGTTTGCTTTTGCCCTGCCAGGTACACCGGACCATGCCTATCAGGTCGAAAGGGCTCTTTTTGATGCATGGCTTCTTGAAAGGAGCCGTGCGCTTGGAGCCAAGGTGCACCAAGGAGAAAGGGTGGTGGAGGTCGAAATCCCTGAAGAATCGGGAAAGGATCGGGTGGTGGTCCGTGCGCTGCGTGATGGGAAAGGGGCAAATGGAAAGCCTTTGTCAAACGAGTATCACGCGCGCTACTTGATCGATGCCACAGGGCAAGACGCCTTACTCGGTCGCCTGATGCGCACAACGGTGGTGATTGATGAGTTTGGACTTGGCGCCGCTTTCACCCATTGGGTGGATCTCAGCCCAGAGGTGGATGAGGAGCTCTGCGTCACTGCAAAGGGGGTCATCAAGGTGCTGTGTGTGGACGATGGATGGTGCTGGGCGATCCCCTTGGGAAAGAGAAAAATCTCAATCGGGTTGGTGAGTCGGAAGCGTGGCATCGACGGGAGCTGGTTGATGCGTACGATCGAGGCTTCACCTTTTCTCAGGCGGGTGACTCACGGTGCCAAGATGGTGCGTGCACCTCGGTTGCTCGTGAGTTGGAGTTTTTATAACCGCCGGCAAAATGGGAAGAGGTGGCTTTGCATCGGAGATGCAGCCTGCTTCATTGACCCAGTTTTTTCAACAGGCGTTTCGCTGGGTATGGTGAGTGCTGCCCACGCAGCAGATGTGTTGGTTGATGCCCTAAAACATGGAAAAGAGGGCGATCCAGATTTGATGAATGGGCACGTCGAATACATGCACCATGCGTATAACACCTACGCAACACTTGTTTACAACTGGTACCACACCTCCCTTCTTCACTCGATGTTTTTTTGCAATACCCCTCCCGAAAACCTAAAGAGGGGGTTGACTTCGCTGCTGGCAGGAGATGTCTGGAGGAATGACAATGAATTTCAAAAGATACTCATGGAGAGCAAGAAAAGGAGATTTGTTTTTGAGCAAGGAAGAGCGTAAGGTGTCGTGATTGTGGGTGCACGATGTGTTGAGAAGCCCAAAAGATAAGGGTGGACTCAGAGGTTTGGGGAGGGTTGTGCTTGAAAGATGGATTTGATTTCTTCAACATCTTCGAGATCAAAAAAGATGGGGGGAACGGCGTCGGGGGAAGGGAGGCGCCCCCTCATAACGCCGCTATCACCCAGGGCTCGCCCTTCGGGACCGTCAAGGAGAAAGAGGAGGTGTGTGCTCCCCCAAAACCCCTTGATCTCAGCGAGATCCACAATGCGAGAGCGATCGAGCGATAACTCCGTAAGGCCTCGCCGGATCAACACCCTTCTGTCGGTCACAAGGTATTCGGTATCCCGGCTTTGGCGAGAGGCACGAAAAAAGCCCCACCACATGAGGCCTGCACCAATGGTGAGCATGAAGGTGAAAGTGGTAAAGCAAGCGCCAAAGAAGAACCACCAAGTTGACGAGCCAACGGGGAGCCCAACTTCCTCTAGCTTTCGCAGCGCACCAAAGGAAACCGAGGCATATCGAATAGCGATTCCGCACAAAACAAGCCCAAGCAAAGCGGTGAGCCAATTCCTCCACCCAATTTGCAACCCTCTCGGTGCACCACCCCAAAGAATGCGTTCGTCTTTGTCGAGCGCTTCGACAAGGCTTCTTGCACCGTCTCCGTTTTGTGATGGTTGGACACCGCGGGAGAGGGCAAGCACAACATGGGGAGATTCGATGTGGTGGAAGGTGATCCGCTCTTGCCGCATGAGGGGGCCAAATGGAACTGCTCGCACAAATTCGATGGTTCCGACATTTGGTAAGGAGTGGTGCCACCGGAGCCTCGTGAAGCTCAACCCTTTTCGGTCCATCGCACGCACCCTGGTTCCGAGGGACCAGATGATGCGCCGGTTGGTAAGGGTGAAGCGGCATTGGTCCAAGGTGTATCGGGGTACCAACTCAGACGAGACACCTACGATTCCGGCATAAACGGCGATTGCAAGGACAGATGAAGCACCTGGGAGTTTGGCTTCATGAAGAAGGATGGCAAAAAGAGAGGAAGAGAGGGCGATTGCCAACGATGACCACCGGAGGACGACAAAAAGCAGTGGCCTCCCTGCGTGGGGAAGAGGCTGGCCTGCCCATATGACACGCTCCCCTGGGAGAAGGTGCTCAAAAAGAGGGCTTGCCTCACGAGATGACACGATAAAATGATGATGGGTCCATTGTTTTGTTCAACAAGCCCAAGTCTTTTGCTTGAGAAAGCGCACCGGGATCTCAGGAAGATTTGGCCAACAAATGCAGTTGGGTGCGTTCGGGGAGAACGAGTGGCAAACGGGATGTGTTGGGGGTGTGGGTATGGGCTGCGTTATTGGTGAAGGGAAGGGGGGAGGGTGATGCGCAGGACGACCAAAAGCTTGCGGAGCTCGGCTTGCCAGGTGTGGGGTGCTTCTTGGGCGAGGAGCCGATCCCGCAAGAGCACTGCCTTTTCTCGGATGAATTCCCCATCGATGCTTACTCCCATTTTGGTGAGGAAGCGCGCGAGCTGCTCGGCGAAGGCCAGGGCTTCGAGGGAGGGAGCGGCCAAGAGGTTGTCAATGACCCGTCGGAGGGCTTGACGGGCCACTGTTTCAAGGAGGTCCGTATCTCCTCGGGCAGAGGGTTGCCAGCCGTGGCGCTCCTCCCATCCCCTAAGTGCTCCGGTTTCGCGGGCTTCTCGCAGAAGGGCCTCAAGACGGTGGAAGTCGATGAGGGGGGCCTTTTTGAGTTCTCGGCGCAAGCGCCCAAGCAGTGTGTTGTGCGTGGCGTCAGCGAGGAGGCGGGGGACGCTTTGACCAAGGCCAACCAGGTAGCGAATGAGCCCAGCGTGACGTTCGTAAATCGAAGCGTATTCTCGCTCGACCTCGTCAAGGGTGGAAGCCAAGACAATTTCGAGGATTCGCTTTTGTTCGTCTTTGAATAGGGACCTCAAGGAGTAGAGGTGGGCTTTGACAAAGGGCGTGGAAGTGGCTTGAGGAGCAAAAGACGATTCGAAGACGCGCAGCATTTGGCTAAGCTCTGCTTCGTCAAAAGCCCGCGTAAGCTCGTAAAAGAGGGCTTTTTTTTCTTCGGGGCCAAGATCAGGGCGGATTCCGATGAGCAGGTGATGATCCCCAAGGTGGAGGACGGCGAAAACAAAACGGTTGTGCTCTCGTGTGGCGCATGAGGTGATGGCGATGGTTCCAAGCACAAGCTGAGCACGGCCGGAGGTGTGGCTTTCCCTTTCTTCAAAGCGATGGGAAAAAGCCACGTTTTCGGCAGGACTGTGCTCGAGGTTGAAGAGGGAAGCGACTGCAAAGTGAGCTGCCGCGCGTTCCAAAGGAACGCTCCGGGGAAGCACGTGGCGCACATAGAGATCTGAGCCAGTGCCCTGCTCAGGGATATTCGATCGGGCGCGAGAAAGGGTGGCGAGGAAATCAGGATCGAGGTCGATTTGCCAGAGGTCTTGAGCCAGTTCGATCACACGGCGGGCATAGGCGAGCACCTGGAGGGTTTCGATGCCCGAGATATCGTCGAAAAACCATGCGCAGCTGGTGAACATGGCCATCGCATAGCGGTTGATTTCCATGAGTTGAAGTGCGCGGGTGATGTGAGGGCTTTCTCCCAAGCCACCAGATTGGGTGAGCAGGGTGGGGCGAAGGTGAGATTGGATGAAGGCGTTTTGGGCTTGGGCCAAGGCCTCAGGGGTTTGGGCCGCAACGACTTCAACATAGGCGTCGCGTGCGGTTTCCGGATCTCTGAAAATCGATGGTGCATCGCGCTCGAAATGGAGCTCGACCGCATCTCGAAGGGTTTCGAGGGCTTGGCGCAATGGTTCTCGCCATGCCTGAGACCAGCCTGGGTGGGCGCCAGTGCTGCAGCCGCAATGCCTTCTCCAACGTTCAATTCCGTGGGCGCAGCTCCACGAGGTGCCATCGATGATTTCCGCTTCTCCGATTGGAGGATTCATGGCCAAAAAGGCCTCGTAGTTTGTGAGCTGCGCGCGCCCTTCGCGTTGGATCATCTCTGTGGCGTAGGCGAGGGCCATTTCGCCAAAGCGGTGGTGGTGGCCATAGGTTTCGCCATCGGTGGCGATGTGGACGAGTTGAATTTCATCGCTCGATGAATCAAAAAGCGCCAAAAGCCGCTCAGCGAAGGCCTCTCCGTTATCCAGAAGGCGCTCAAAAGCAACAGCCCGAGAAACGGAGGCTTCGTAAAAAAAGACAACGATGGAACGCCCTGAGGGCAAGTGGACCCGATAGGGGCGACGGGGGTCGATCTTTCCCCCTCGCACATCGATCCACGCTTGCTCCTTTTTCGAGCGTGCCCTTTGGGCTTGGGAAGGGGCAAGGACTGTAAATTCGATTCCCTCCTCGGCCAAAATCTCGAGGGTCAGGGTGTCACAGGCGGTTTCAGGCAACCACATTCCCTTGGGCCTGCGCCCAAATCGCAGCTCAAAATCCCTTATGCCCCATCGCACTTGGGTGCGTCGATCCCGCTCGTTGGCCAACGGCAGAATCAGATGGCCATGGGCCTGCGCCATGGCGGCGCCCCCGCCCCACTGCCGGATTGCCAGCTGGTCGGCTGCGATGATCGCTTCGTGCACGTCCGGAGCATGGCGCGCAAGCCAAATCATCAACGTTGGCCCCACGTCAAAGCTCATGCGGGCGTAGTTGTTGATGAGGCGATCGATGTGCCCCTGTCGATCAAGAAGGCGGGCCATCGCATTTGGCCGATAACACTCTGCGGTGATCCGCTCATTCCAGTCGTGATAGGGAGCGGCAGAGGGTTGTTCCTCGATGCAGTTGAGCCAGGGGTTTTCCCGAGGGGGCTGATAAAAGTGACCGTGAATGCAAATGAAGCGTTTCATTGCATTCATCCTAACCAAAATTTCAGAGCAGGTTTGCTTTGGATGGGAAGATCACTTTTCGTTGTGGTCAAAAGCTTTTGGGGAATTGCTCATTTTTCACCCAGATCGTCGAAAATTATCGATTGGGTTACAAGGAATTTGAGAGGGGGGATGATGAGGGTGAAGAGTAGGTGAGTGTGGAATTTGTTTGGATTGATCCTTGGTTTTCCTGGGTTCAAGGTGGGTGAGAGAGCCGGCTTTCCACCAAGGTGACTCATCGCATTCGATAAGGTGTGGCTTGCTAAGAGGGCGCAAGTGAACTTGGGTGCGCTTGGGTGTGAAGAACAACTCACCAAGTCTGGAGTTGGACCAAAGGCGTTTCGTTTGGGGTTGGTCCATAGGAGAAGGCAAAGCCCAAGGGGAAATCGCTTCGAGCGGGACCCATCCCAACCAGGAGTGCCTTTGGCTGTGCTTCCGGGTGGGGCCAAGTGCTGGTTGGAGAGGCGCCACAAGTGGCTTGGCTTTGTGCGAGGCCCTGGCCAGAGCCATAAGCTTTGCTATGTGATTGGGCATGGTTGCAACGCCTTCCGATTCTGGCTCTGAGCGAAGGGGGCCCTTTTTCCACCCCCCCCTTCCTGAAATCACGGACGAAGCTGCCCCAACCCCGGGATGGGTTCCCTGGTTGGGCATCGTGCTCTTCCTTGTGGTTGCCCTATTTGTGGCCATTCGTGCTGAAATTGGGCCTGCTCACCTCCAAAGTGGTGGGGAGCAGGGAGAAGCAAGCCATGAAGGTGCTCAAGAGCAATAGGGGCATGCTCGCTCTGGCAGGGGATTGGTGGAGGGCAAGCAGGGGGTTTTCGGTGTTCAGTTAGGGTGAATTCACTTCGATGGACCAAAGCTGCCCACTCGCGTTCCATATGGAGGCGATGAGCCGAGTGGGGTTTTCTGCTTCGAGCTCCCCCCAAGTGAAATAGGGCAAGGCTTCCTCGAGGGTGGTGGGGGGATAGAGGGGATAATGAGAAAAGAGCAATTCGGGGTTGAGCCTGCTTTCAAGGGTTTCCCGTGGGAAAAGAAGCGCTGAAAGAGGCCCGACCACGATTTCGATGACCTCAAAGCGTGGATCTTCAGGAAAGGGGCGGTAGCGCAAGGCGAGGGTTGTGTGGAGATCGGCAGAAATCACGAGGAGCTGAGTCCGCCCGCTTCGGCGAAGGGCATCCAGAATGCCCAAAAGTTCCCGCATGCGGCCCCGTTGGCTTCCGCCATCGGCCCATCCATCTCGTTGGCCTTTTCCACCTGTGGGTACGCCAAAAGGCACGGTGGTGGCAATCACAAGCCACCTCGCTGTGGATTGATTGATCCGCTCGATCAACCACTGCCTTTGCCTTGAACCGAGAAGGCTTTTTGGGCGCTCATTGCTGTCGAGGGCGCGATTGGGGTCACGGTGAGAGCGTGTATCAAGGATGAGGATTTCTATCGCGGAACCCCATTTGACCGCCCGGTAGAGAGGGGTCTCAAGGTCGTCAGGGGCCATTGGAAAGGGATGGTGCTCGAGGAAGGCCCGGCGTGCGATTGGGAAAATCATGGGAGAGGGCACTGGCCCGGGCCAGCGCGCACTGTGAGGGTCGGCATCATTGACCACCTCGTGATCATCCCAAATCACGTAGCTCCCCCATCGCAACCTTCGGTAACCTTCGTCTTTTTCGGCGTATTGCCACCGCGCCCGGTACAAGTCCAAAAGATCGGCGCCCAAGGGAGGTTCAAAAGGGATTTGTGGGTCACCAAAAACACTCGTCTGTTCACATGGCTCATCGACATAGATGAGGTCACCAAGGAGGATCCGCGCGTCGTGAGGGCGCTCACCCATTTTGGCAAGGGTTGGAAAGCCCCCACGAACAAGCCGGCACAGGTTCTGGCCTCCTATGTCGGCTGAAAAGGCAATGCGAAAAGGAAAAAAGGCTTGGCTTGAAGGAGGAAGGCGGAGCCTCCGGGCCGCGCATTGAGGGGGGGGAGCCTCGTTGTTTTCGGGAGAGAAGCTCGCCCAAATGATGAGGTGGGGGTTTTTCTCAAGCAACTCGCGTTCCTTTTCGTTGAAGTGCAGGATCACCCGCGCGGTGTGATCGAAGGTGGGCAAAAAGGGGGCGACAAAGCCCCTTGAGATGGCGGGGATAAAAAGGTGAAGAAAGCCATACTCCTCTTCTCTGGCCCACACCACAGCAGAGTCTTCTTGCATTTCCCCAAGTGCCACATCCTCCAAACAACGAACTGGGGAAGGAGGAGGGGCGGGAGCACAGGCACCCAACACCAAAAACAACCACCTTGCTTTTCGAATAAAAGCAAAAACTGATTCACGTTCTTGCATCAATGCATGGATACTCAAGACCATCAGATTGGGTGAGGAAGGAAGCGGTGGATGAGAAAGATCTACACCCCTTCAGGGATTTGTGCCAGGAGCCACAGAATGTTTGGGGCTTTCGTGGGTGTGGGGCAGTGCAACTGGAATTCGCACTTCGATCCAGGTTCCCCCTTCTGGGCGAGGGTGGGCTTGGATGTGCCCATGGACGCTTTCAATGAGGGTGTGACAGACAGCCAGGCCCAGGCCTGTTCCTGATGCTTTGGTTGTTACAAAAGGTTCAAAGAGGGTATCCATGATTGAGGGATCGATTCCAATTCCGGTGTCTTTGATGTCGATGATGACCATGGAGGGGGTGCTTGTGTGATCGACACGGGCTTCGAGCAGGATTGTTTCTTCAGAAGGCGATTCGGGGCCCAAGCGTTGCCTTTTTTCCACAATCGCATCGATTGCATTCAAAAGCAGGTTGAGAAGCACTTGGGTGAGCGCGTCGTGGCCGATGGCCAAGTCGGGCAACTCAGGTGGAATGCGCTGCTCAAATCGAATGTTTCTTGTGGTTTTTTGAGGGCTGAGCAAGCCGAGTGCATGGCGTGCCGCCTCACAAAGCGAAGCGGGTTGCCCTGTGCTTTGGAGGCTTGGGCCACGCGCATAGTCGAGGAGGCTTCGGAGCGTGCGGTGGATCCGCTCCGTTTCGCGCGCGATGCGCTCGAGAAAATCCTCTTTCTTTTCTGGAGGCAGGTCCCCGCTTTTCAGAAGGTCGACCAGGCCTCTGATCGCAGCAAGTGGATTCCCAATTTCGTGGGCAATTCCCGCAGCCAGGCGCCCGATGGATGCGAGTTTCTCGCTTCGAACGAGAGAGTCTTTGGTGCGTTTGAGTTCTTCGTGGGCGCGGGCAAGGGCTTCGTGGGCTTCTTGGAGCTCTTGGAGGGCGCGCTCAAGCGATCTCATTTTGGCTTCGCGGTCGAGGCGCTCGGCCC
>JANWYL010000077.1 GCA_025056955.1 Sandaracinaceae bacterium
ACCCCTCTCCTTCTGTGATTGCACAAATGCGATCTTGCCCTAGGCTCCCCCGTAGGGAACTCAGATGCCTGGTCAAGCACGAAGTGGGCTCGCTTACGCTGAGCCTCTCATTTTTGAATTGGGCGCAAGTGGTCGTTCCGCTGTGTCCTTACCACCGCTCGATGTTCCAGAAGTTGAGCCAGAAAAAATTTATGGCTCACTCGCCCGTCGCCACCCCGCCTCTCTTCCGGAACTTTCTGAGCCTGAAGTGGTGAGGCACTACGTGCGGCTTTCGCAAGCCAACATGGCCATCGACACTGCCTTCTACCCCTTGGGCTCTTGCACGATGAAGTACAACCCCAAGGTCAACGAATGGGCAGCCCGCCTTCCTGGCTTTGCTTCGCTCCACCCCTTTACTCCTGACGAGTTGGCCCAAGGCGCGCTCGAACTCATGTACCGCCTGGAGCGATCGCTTGCGGCAATTGTCGGGATGGATCGAGTGACTTTGCAACCTTCCGCAGGAGCGCAGGGTGAACTCTGCGGTCTTCTCATGATTCGGGCCTTTCACCTCTCTCAGGGCCGAAGCCCCAAAAAAGTGCTCATCCCCACAACCGCTCATGGCACAAACGCCGCAAGCTGTGCACAAAGTGGCTTTCAAGCGGTGCCCTTCGATGCAGGTCCTGATGGGATCATCGATCCTGCGCAGCTCGCTCGTCTTGTCGACGACGATGTCGCTGCCCTCATGGTGACCAACCCAAACACCCTTGGTCTCTTCGAACGCGAACTTCCTCAGATTGCAGCCATCCTTCACGACAAGGGGGCCCTCGTTTACGGAGATGGAGCCAATCTCAACGCCCTTCTTGGGCGCGTGCGTCCTGGTGATCTTGGCATCGATCTTTTGCAGATCAACCTCCACAAAACCTTCACAACCCCCCATGGCGGGGGTGGCCCTGGTGCAGGCCCCGTGGCCGTCAAGCGTTTTCTTGCGCCTTTCCTCCCAACCCCCACAGTCGAATACGACGGTGAACGCTTCTACCTCGACCACAACCGTCCCCAATCGATTGGGCGACTCCGCAGCTTCTATGGCAATTTTGGAGTGATGGTGCGGGCCTACACCTATATCCGCGAAATGGGTGCAAAAGGCCTTCGCGAAGCCAGTGGCCTGGCCGTCCTCAACGCCAACTACCTTCGTGCGAGGCTTCGTCAGAGCTGGAACTTGCCTTACGATCGAACATGCATGCACGAAGTTGTCATCGACGACAAGCACATACGGCACACAGGAGTCAGCACAATGGATGTGGCCAAGCGCCTGCTCGATCATGGTTTCCACGCCCCCACCGTCTACTTCCCTCTGGTTGTCAAAAACGCCATGCTCATTGAGCCAACAGAAACCGAAAGCAAAGCCACCCTCGATGCTTTCGTAGAAGCCATGGAGTCGATTGCCAAAGAAGCCCAAAGCAACCCTGAGTTGCTGAAAGAAGCCCCTCACCTTACCGCGCTCCGACGCCCTGACGAAGCCAGGGCCGCTCGCAAGCCGATCCTTCGCTATAAAGCAAATGGTTGAGGCCACCGATCACCTTGGGGTAGCCATGTTGGATCGCGAACTCGTCGAAGCAGTGATGATCGTGGAGCAAGCGGGGGATATGCTGCTCAAGTTCTACAACTCAACACAGAAGGTGCACTTCAAAGCAGGTGCTGAGCCCGTCACCCAAGCTGATACCGAGGTGAATGACTTCGTTGTCACCAAGCTGCGACGTTTGTTTCCAAACGATGGAATCGTTGCAGAAGAAAGCGGAGGAGAAGTTACTCCCACCCGTTCAGGCCGTTTTTGGTATATCGATCCTTTGGATGGTACGAAGGAGTTTCTTGCGCGCAACGGCGAGTTTGCGGTCATGATTGGGTTAACAATAGATGGTGAAGCCCGGTTGGGGGTGGTTTATCAACCTGTCTCACGCAAACTGTACCGCGGGGTGGTTGGAGAAGGTGCTTTTTGTGAAGAAGGTGACACCACTCGGGTGTTGCAGGTGCGTGAGGTGTTCGAACCGTCCCAGGCTCGCCTTGTCTCAAGCCGATCTCATCGCTCACCCAAGGTGGATGTTCTGGTCAAAAGGCTTGGCATTCAAGAAGAAGTCAACATCGGTTCAATTGGTCTCAAAGCGGGCTTGGTTGTTGAACAAAAGGCTGATCTCTACGTGCACTTTTCAAAGCGCCTTGCGCCTTGGGACATCTGCGCAGCAGATGCCCTCGTGCGGGCAGCAGGTGGTCTCTTTGTTGACATCCAAGGTCTTCCTTTCTCATATGCTGGGGGGCAAATTGCAGAAAGAAACGGCGTGGTGGCGTGCCACCCCAACCTGTTTGGGGCGATTGCGCCAACACTCGCTCAGCTAAATGGGAACGATGAAGTTTCTTCTCCAGATGAGCGGGTGTGAGCCGCGCGATGTCAGCCACCTCCCATCTCTCCAAAGCATGCCCTTCTCAACCATTCGTTGTTTCCTTCCTTTTGTTCCTTCCTCTCCCACTTCATGCCCAACACCCCTGTGCAGCCCCTGCCAGCCCAGAACCCGCGTCGCGTTGGCAGGCGCTTGAAGCGATTGTGCGTGAGCACGAGCCATCGTACCGCCGCTGGGCAGGAGGCTTTTTGAGCTTACACCTTGCCATGGTGGGCGTTCAACTGAGCCTTGCCCTCTCTGCAGACAACGAAGGAGCTGCAGCCGAGGCTTGGATTGGAACCATAAGTTCCGCACTTGGCCTCATCACCCTCCTCATCTCCTGGCCCGCTTTGGTTGGCTCTCTCGAGACCATCGAGAAGCACCAAGCACAGGAAGCCAGAGCCCAGCACGAGCTCATGCGAGAGCTCGAATCCCGCATCGAAAGGCAACTCTCTCAAGGTTCTTTCGTTCGCTCTCCGATCCCCCCCCTCCTCAACACCCTCTACCTCACGACAGCATCCTCGATTTTGCTCTTTGGATGGGGGCGCATTGGTGGAGCCTTGCTTCTTGCAATCGGTGGTTCAATCATTGCCAACGCCCGATTGATCCTTTACCCAAGTGGGCTTGAGGCCGCCTGGCATGGCTATGCCAACCGCCACCTCAAAGCGTGCCCATTTCATTGAGCCTCCTTTCTTTCTTCGCTTTATTGATGAACGCCCCTCGATTCAGTTATCCTTGCACCACATGCGTCCGCCTCCTTTACCGCATCAGACTGCACTCCTCACTCAAATTCTCGAACGGATCGAAAAAAGTGCCGAAGAGGGCGATCGTACCCCAGTTGTGGTCTTCGATCTCGACGCCACTCTCTACGACAACCGCCCGCGCACCCTTGAAATTTTGATGGAGTACAGAACCACCATCCTCAACTCGCGCCCAGAAATCGCCGAAGTGCTCGCCACTTTGACAGCCGAACGCATCGACTATCTCCTCTCAGACACCCTTCGAGGTTGCGGAATTACCCGCACAGAGGTGGTGAATGAAATCACCCGCTATTGGAGGGAGCGCTTTTTTACCGACGCCTACTGCCACCACGACGTTCCCATCCAGGGTGCTCCTGAATTTGTGCGCGCATGCCATGAAGCAGGTGCAACCATCGTTTACCTCACAGGCCGTGATTTGCATGGGATGCTCATTGGCACTGTCACCTCCTTGCGCGATTCTGGGTTTCCAATTGGAACAGTTGGAGTCGAACTGGTCCTCAAGCCGGATGCTAACCTCTCAGACGAAGCATTCAAACGAGGCGTGCTACCGGAATTGAGCCGATTGGGCGAGGTGATCGCCTTCTTTGACAACGAAACCGCAAACACCAACCTGGCCAAAGAACTCTACCCTGAAGCCACAGTTGTTTTGCTTGAAACCCAACGGGTACCCTACGCTCCCCCCGCCGCGCCAGGGGTTGAAGTGATTGCTGACTTTCGGTTGTGATTGAGCGATGTTGTATCGCACCCTTTTTCGTCCCCTGCTCTTTGCAATGCCACCAGAAGGCATCCATGAAGTCACCATCCGCAGTCTGGAGTTCATTTCAAATCACCCAAGGTGGATGCATGCGTTGGCAAAGCTGGTTGATTGTCCAAATTATCCCGTTCGTGCAATGGGTCTTGAATTTCCGACCCCCATCGGCTTGGCTGCGGGCTTTGACAAAAACGGGGTTGCGATCCCCGCTTGGTTTGCAATGGGCTTTGGATTTGTCGAAGTTGGAACAATCACCCCCAGAGCGCAGGCCGGAAACCCAAAGCCCCGCCTCTTTCGTCTTCCCAAAGACAAAGCGCTGCTCAACCGCATGGGCTTCAACAATGACGGTGCACCTGCGCTGGCACAACGTCTCGCTCGTCTTGGGTGCAAAAATGGGATAGTTGGGGTCAACATTGGAAAGCAACGAGAAACACCGATCCAAGAAGCAGCTGAGGACTATGCAACCTGCGCCTCAATCCTTGCTCCTTTTGCAGACTACCTGGTCATCAACGTCTCAAGCCCGAATACCCCAGGCTTGCGATCTCTTCAATCACTGCATCACCTTGAATCGATCACCGATGCTGTGCGCGATGCAATCACGCGCTCTGGCACCCGCCATCTCCCCCTTCTCATCAAGATATCGCCCGACCTTTTGGATCACGAAATCAAGGCCATTGCTGGGTTCATTCAGTCCAAGAAACTGGCAGGGGTCGTGGCAACCAACACCACCACCTCCCGCGCTCACCTGCGCACCCCACACCAAACACTCACTGAGATGGGAGAAGGGGGCATCTCAGGGGCACCGTTGCGCAAGCGCTCCCTTGAAATTCTAGAGCTCCTTAGACAAACCCTCGATGCCTCCTTTGTCGTCATCAGTGTGGGTGGAATTTCAACCCTCGAAGACTTGCGCCTCCGCTTTTCTTTGGGAGCCACCCTCGTGCAAATTTACACAGCCTTTGTCTACGAAGGCCCCCTTCTCCCACGACGCCTCCTTTCGGAGTTCATCGCCCTTCAATCAAAGCAACGGCTTGGCTTGCACCATGTTCCCACTCCGGGACTTTGATCGGGGGGCGCCACAACCAAAAAACGTTTTGCCTCCTCCAAAATGGCGCCTCCCTCGCTCTTCACGGCATAACCAAATGGGTATGCAAGCATGCATGGGGAAGGTGAGCTCACCTTATAGGCAAAGTTGACTTGGAAATGGAGAAGCACCTGCCCAACCACACCACTGAAACGCTCTCCCTCAACTCGCTCTACCCCATCCATTGGAATGGCAAAAAGGGCTTTTGCATCCTCCAAAAACATGAAGGCACTCCCTCCATCAATTGGCGAAGGAGATGAAGTGAATGCCCCAACGTAATTTTCACCGTTGGCATTCACTGCGAAGGTGAAGGCAGTTGTCGTTCTTGCACCCGGCTCAGCAAAAAGCACCACCAATTGCCGACGTTCTGGGGAATCGATCCGCAGGGGGTTAGAACCAAGATAAGCTTCAACACCATCTGCAAAACCGTCTCCGTCGGTGTCTTCCTTTCGAGGGTCAGTCCCCCGTACCGCTTCCCCATTATCGCACAGCCCATCGTGGTCTTGATCCAATTGCGTCGGACCTCCGTCTCTCCGGTTGATAATGATTGGAGAGTTGATGTTGCCACATCCTTCCCCCCAGATGACCAAGCACATGAGCAGTGCTGGCACGCCCCCACACTGCCTCCTCACTTCTTTTCCCACAGAGCCCCTGCTCTGCACACCCTCCCTTTTGAGTGCATCGTCTTTGTTTTTCGACACACGCGCCTGCATGGGGCACTCGTCTTTGAATTGTTGCACCAAAAAAGCTAGAGCATTCACATGGAACATGTTTCCAAACCAATCAATCCGCAAGCGGTTGGCCAAAAGGTGGGGCCTTTGCTCTTTTCTTACCGTTGGCAGGACGCCGCCCTCTATGCATTGGGCATCGGCGCTGGCCCCGACGATCTCCCATATGTCTATGAGGGTGCCCCAGGCGATCCACCCATGCGTGTCTACCCGAGTTTTGCCCTAATCCCAGCCTACGAAGCTTGCAAGGCACTGTTTGAACACGTTGGAGGTGATTTCAGCGGCGTTCTTCACGGCGCGCAGATCCTGCGCGCACACCGTCCTTTACCCCCCCAAGGCACCCTCTCTGTGGTGGGGATGGTTCAGGGGATTTGGGATTTGCGACGCCTCGCTCAGGTGGCGCTTCGGGTCGACGTGTGGGACGAGCAGGGGAGTGCGCTTTTGGCTGAAAGCGAGTGGGTGCTCCTTTACCTAAATGATGGAGGATTCGGTGGTGCGCCTCCCCCTAAATCACCGCGCATCCACATTCCTGAACGAGAGCCTGATTGGAGAGAATCCATCCCCACCTCACCCTCCCAAGCCCTTTTGTACCGCCTCTCAGGTGATCTCAACCCTCTTCACGCTGACCCCCGTGTTGCTCAAAAGGCTGCCTCTGTGACCAAGGGCCGCCCCATTCTGCATGGACTATGCACCTATGGCATCGTGCTTCGCACCATTTTGCGTCGCGAGTGCGATAACAACCCTGCCCGCTTCCACTCTTTTGAGGCTCGTTTTTCAAGGCCAGTTTGGCCCGGAGACACGATTCTTGTCTCTGCCTGGCGAGAAGGTGAGAAAGTGCTTATCGACGCCCGCACCAAAGAGCACCCTGATGAGCCAATCCTCACCAACGCATGGGCCAAGTGCTCAACCTAGGTGTTTGGTCAAAGCCACCCATCACATCACACCACTTGGTTCTGAGAGCTTCCTCATCGCTCCCCCACGCTCACCTTATCCCTTGGGCCTGCCAGCGCTTGTAAACTGAGCGGACTCCACTGATCCCTCCATGGCTTTGGTCGCGCTCTTGCCTTGGGACACGAGCTCAGCGATCAGGTCAAAGTAACCTGTCCCCACCTCGTGTTGGTGGCGGATGGCAGTGTATCCAAGCGCCTCTGCTTTGAACTCCCGCTCTTGAAGATCAGCATACGCCAGCATCCCCCTCTCCAAGTAGTCCCGAGCCAGTTCGAAGGTTGCATGGTTTAGAACGTGGAAACCAGCCAATGTCACAAACTGAAACTTATACCCCATCGCGCCAAGCTCGCGTTGGAATTTGGCAATCGTTGAATCGTCCAAATTGCGCCGCCAATTAAAGCTTGGGCTTAGGTTATATGCGAGCACCTTATGAGGGTGTTCACTCAGAACACCTTCTGCAAAGCGCTTTGCAACCTCAAGGTTTGGGGTGCTTGTCTCCATCCAAAGGACATCAGCATACTTCGCATACGCCCGCGCCCTCGCAATGCATGCCTCGACACCTGGCCTCACGTAGAAGTAGCCCTCAGCAGAGCGCTCTCCCGTACAAAAGGGGCGGTCACGTTCATCGATATCGCTCGTGAGCAAGCGAGCACTCTCGGCATCCGTGCGCGCAATGAGCACAGTCGGCACCCCGCACACATCGGCAGCGAGCCTGGCTGCAATGAGCGTGCGTTCAAATTGTGAGGTTGGCACGAGTACCTTACCCCCTAGATGACCACACTTTTTTTCCGAAGACAGCTGATCCTCAAAATGCACCCCCGCAGCTCCCGCCTCGATCATCGCGCGCATCAGTTCAAAAGCGTTGAGGGGGCCCCCGAACCCTGCTTCGGCATCAGCCACAATGGGCACGTAGTAGTCAATGCCATCGACACCATCAACGCTATCGATTTGGTCAGCCCGACGGAGGGCTTGGTTGATGCGTGCAACCAAACGAGGAACTGAATCCACTGGATACAGCGATTGGTCGGGATAAGTTTGGCCAGCGGTGTTCGCATCGGCTGCCACTTGCCAGCCAGAACAGTAGATCGCCCGAAGACCTGCCCTCACCATCTGCACCGCTTGTGTCCCTGTCATCGCCCCCAATGCAGCGACATAAGGCAACTCATGCAGCATGTGCCACAGGCGACGTGCCCCCCTCTCAGCAAGCGTGTACTCAATCCGCACACGGCCCCTGAGCTTCCGCACATCCTCTTCCGTATAAGGCCGAATCACACCACGCCAACGTTCATGCGCAAAAGATGTTTCATCCATTGACACTTGGTTTCTCCTTTCAAATTCGTCTTCGTAGCCCTTTGTTGCAAAAAGGTGCCACTTGTTTTGTCGTTACAAGTCCAAAAACCTCAAACCCCCTTTCTCGATTCAAGACTCAGCAACACCGAATAGGCAGGAATCGTCAGAAACTCATGCATTGGCTCTGCGGTGGACACCTCCACAAGCAATGCCTTGGCTTCATTTAAGCGTTTGATATCTGCTTGCGCCCCACCAATGGCTTTTTCGATTTGGGCACCCTCTTCATCAATCAATCGAATCACATTCTCTTTTGTCACCTTGAGACCGGTATCGAGAACCACGCCGTGCTTCAACCACTGCCATATTTGAGCCCTGCAAATTTCAGCTGTTGCCGTATCTTCCATCAAGTGATTGATTGGAACAGCCCCCTTGCCTCGAAGCCATGATTCGAGATACTGCAAGGCAACACGAATGTTTTGCCTCAACCCAGACTCCGTTTGAGAACCTTTGGGTGTCTCAAGCAACTCCTCTTCCGTGGGATTAAAATTCAACTGCTTTGTAGACTGAATTTGATTTTTCCCTGGCATGTGGGCATCAAACACCTCTTTAGCAACCGGGACCAACCCTGGATGTGCCACCCAAGTGCCATCGTGGCCATCTTGAACCTCACGCAATTTGTCTTCTTTGACTTTTTCAATTGCCATTTGATTGAGTTGCGGATTATCTTTCACAGGAATCTGCGCAGCCATTCCCCCAATCGCATGGACACCGCGCCGATGACAATTCCGAATCACCAGTCGTGTGTACGCCCTCATGAAGGGCTGGGTCATCGTCACAAGAGCCCGATCTGGCAAAACCCGATTTGGATCATTTCTGTGAGCTTTGATGTAGGAAAATATGTAATCCCATCTTCCGCAATTGAGACCAGCTGAATGCTCTCGAAGCTCAAACAAAATTTCATCGCTCTCAAAAACAGCCCAGATTGTTTCAATAAGGCACGTGGCTTTAATTGTTCCTATAGGAAGACCCAATTCAGATTGAGCATGAATGAAAACATCATTCCATAAACGCGCTTCCAGGTGGCTTTCCATTTTTGGAAGATAAAAAAATGGGCCCCGCCCTTGTTCAATCAAGGGTTTCGCGTTGTGAAAAAAGAAAAGCCCGAAATCGACGAGCATGGCTGGGGCAGGCTCGCCATCGACCAAAAGATGGTTTTCCAACAAGTGCAAGCCACGCGGCCGTACGAAAAGCACCGCAGGCTCCCCCCGCAATGCGTACTCTTTTCCGTCTTGCTCATAGCGAATGGTGCGGCGCACTGCATCGCGAAGGTGAACTTGCCCGTCAAAGCAATTCCCGAGGGTCGGGCTCAAGGCATCCTCAAAATCTGCCATAAATACATTTGCCCCAGAATTTAGGGCATTGATGATCATCTTGCGATCCACCGGCCCTGTGATTTCCACGCGCCTGTCTTCAAGACAGGGTGGTACCGGCGCACACCGCCATGCACCCTCCCGAATTGCCCGTGTCTCTGGCAAAAAGGCAGGCCGCCTCCCCCCCTGATCGCGCAGCCTGCGTGCTTCAAGAAGCTCTCGAATCCTGGGCCTAAAACGCCGAACCAACCGAGCCACAAAGGCAAGCGCCTCGCTGCTCAGTATCTCTTCCCGCTCTCTGTTTAACTCACCCAGAAAAGAAACACCCGCCACTCGTTCCATACCATCACCAACGCAAAGGATATCGCTTGCCTACCAAGCCCCCCACTTTTACCCAAGCCGCAATCCTTGAGCAATCTTCACGCGTGCGTTCAGCTGGCCTGTGCCTTCTTTCTTCCAGAAGCACGCTGCCCTTGACCCTCTTTAACCTTCGGAAGGCCTTGCTCACCCTCCACTCGCTTGGCAAGGAATTTTGCCTCGTCAGCCTTCTGTTTCATCGCATGCACCTTGCGGCACAACGAAATGAAATCCTTGTTCCTCAAAACCGCACCAGGAGAACTGCCTTGAAGCAAACTGTTGATGATGAATTCGAGAACGTTGATCTCTCCTTCAGAGAAAGAATTTGATACGCGCATGCCCTTATCTTACCGCACATCGCCATACAAAACAACTTATGTGTTGTCCTGCATGGTCACGCCACGTATGGCATCAAAAGCAATATCAGGATGGCCCTCCTTCCTACAAAGCAACACCCCCCTCCTCATCCGGCAGCTCTCTCTCGCCACCAGACGTGCTCAATCGATCCTCTCTTCCGGCTCGTGCAGTGGAATGACCCGAGTTAGGGAAAAACGGCCCTTCCCCTCCGGATCCTCGCGGCTAATCACGATTTCGGACGGAGATATGCGCTCGACACGCCAGTTGAGCATGATCGGTACCCCTTCATTTCCTCCGGTTGAGACATACTCCGGCCGCCCAATGTAATCACCACGGCGCACTGGGTGCCCAACACCCTGGCGATCCACCAACATGGCAGTGGGGTTTGGAATGCCGCTGATGATGGCCACAAGCCGCATCTCATCCACGCTTGTGTTTTCCATGATCACCTTGCGCTGCAGGCGGCTCTGAAACACCGGGGCTTTTGGAACAAAGAGATGCGCAAAGCTACGGAAAGGGTCTCGATTCGTTTCCGATTCAACAAAATCTGTATCCTGGCAAACAAGGGCTTTCTCGCCAGCCATACCCTCTTCGGCAGGAGCTTGTGGCTGGCCGGAAGACGCTTCACCCTGCCCACTGCCCAGCTGAGAAGCTGGAGGGCTTTTTGGTTGTTCACTTGCTCTTGGTGGGGGAACACCTACGACGATTGGATCCTCGCATCCACACCATAACAGAAGCCCAATCCAAGCCCATCCCATGCGCATGGCAAATGCTCCTAGCTTGCACCCGAGGTGGGTGCAGAAACATCACTGCTCTCGGACGGCCGCCGATAGGTGGTGGCCAATACCTCAACCGATAGAACCACCTCCTCGTCAACCAACTTTGGTTCAAAAAGCTTGATGTTGTCCATGCTAATGATGCGCTCCAATTGACTCACGTTGTAAAAAAAACGAGCAATTTGGTGGTAACGACCAGAAAGCTTAAGAGCAACTGGGAGACGGATGTATTGCTCTTGGGGCTCCTCAGGTCGAGGTTCAACGAGGAGCACCCTTAAACCACTCATCTCTGCCAGGCGATTCAGGTCTTGGAGAAAGGAAGCCATCTCGGCTTGTTCGGGCAACATCCGAAGGTGCATCCGATCAAGAGGCTCACGCTCGGCCAACTCCTGACGCAACCGGATGAATTCGGCTTGCTGCACCCTCGCGCGAGAAAGGCGCTGCTCAAGTTGGGTGTGACGAGCCCTGGCAGCGTTGATCTCTTCTTCCAGAGGAACTTGAAAGGCGACATAGTAGATGGCACCAAGGAGAGCAACCATTAGAAGTGCAAGTGCTCCCTTGGTGGTATTGGGCAACTCAGCAAAGGTTTGGGGGCGCTTTCCTCGCGTTAAGGAGCTGCCCTTGGTCATAGCGTCCATTGGCGATTGCATTAAGCCTCCTTTCACCTATTTTCGCAACATCAGCACCATCAGTAGTGCACCTTTGCAACAAGCTCGAAACGAATCACATCCAAACGGGTGGCTTCATCTTGACCAGCCTCGGTTTTCATCAACGCAACCTCTTCAAAAAGCTCCGATAAACTCAGGCGCTTGAGCAACTCCGCCACATCTTCGTTGCTGCGTCCCACGCCGCGAATTTGAACCCGCCGTTCTTCCTCCTCGAATGCCGTAAGCCACAACCTGTGGTGATCCCAGTTTGGGTTGTAGCCAGCGAGAGGGTTGTTACGACGAATTTCCTCAAAGCGAGCAGGATCAATCGTTGGACCTCCATCGCGAGACAAGATGCGAGCGAGCTCAAGGAGAACTCGAGTGGGACCATAACGGGCACGGTTCAACTGGCGCACCACCTCCTCGAGCTTTCGGCTGCGTTCTAGCAAAGCGCGCACTTGGTCGATCCCCGCTGCTTGCCTTTCGAGCATGGCGATCTCGCGCTCCATTTCTTGGTTTCGTGCAATGAGGTCATCGCGCTCGGCAGCTTGGCTTAGGTATAAAAAGGTGAGCAGTGCAACTGTCACCAAAAACACGGCTCCATAGATTCCAACCCATGCACTCGGGCCAAGCTTGACACCACGAGATGGGCGATGTGCTACAGGCAGAAGGTTAATTCGAATCATGGACCCTCTCTCGCTCCTTGCGCAATGCAAGACCCACAGCAACGATGGCCTGCATAAAACACTTATCCAGTTCTTGAGCCCCAGGCACCTTGGGACCAATTCTCAAAATTCGCCTCGGGTCAAGCACATCAACCTGGACACCAACACGCGCCTCAACAGCCCGTTGAAAGGGACGTAACTGAGCGCTCCCACCACACAAAAAAACCTTGCTCGCTTTTTTTTCACCGGTGGTTGCAAAGTGGTAGT
>JANWYL010000078.1 GCA_025056955.1 Sandaracinaceae bacterium
ACTCAAAAATGCAGCGTGCCTGCCGCCTGTGCTTTGCGTCCAGAGGGCTCTTGTGGCTTTGCAAAAATTCGCCTGGCTTTTGGACATCTGGGTTGGCGTAGGCGATCGGATTTCACCCCTCATTGCCCATCACGCAAAGGGCCGCTCTTTCGTTCAGCACTTGGCGAAGGATGTCGATGGTTTCAAAGTGTTTGGCCCCCCGATCAATCAAACAAGTACTGCAACCCCTTCTGGGTAGCGGCACACCCCTTCCTTATGGCCCATTCGCTCAAAAAAGCGCCGGAGCTCGCTTGCGGGCCTGTGGACATCACCCACGATGTCGCACACCACCCAATCTTAGGCACCCTTCTTGAGAACAATCAGGCTGCCCCAGCCAAAGGCCGGGTTGGGATTGCATCTTCCAATGGAGGCCATGAGCGAATGAGCCCCCCTAGGCGTGCGTCGATCGAAGCCCGCGCGCCAACCAGGGGCCCAAGCGCTCTTGCAAAAGCCCGCATCGAAGGGAAGCGCTCGGCCGGATCCCGAGCCAGCGCTTTGGCCACAATTTCATCGTAGGCGGGGTGGAGGTCTTGGCGAATGCGCCCGAGCCGAGGGGCATCCTCTCTGATGATCCGGCGCAAAAGATTCGAAACGCTCGTCGAAACGAAAGGCAATCGCCCAGAAATGGCTTCAAACATCACAACGCCAAGCCCGAACACATCGGTACGCGCATCGACATCAGGGTTTCCGGCCGCCTGTTCGGGTGAGCAATAGCTTGGCGTTCCAAACACCCGACCCACTTCCCGCTCGCGCTCGTCTGGGGGGGCGTCTGCGCTCGCGCACACGCCAAAATCGAGAAGGCGTATCCGCAACGCTCCATCACGCTCCCTTTCGATCCAGATGTGTTCCGGCTTGATGTCCCTATGGACGTAGCCTTCTTGATGCACGATGTGGAGGGCAGAAGCCACCCGCAACGCGATCGCTGCCACAAGCTCGGCATCAAGGGTTCCCGTGCGCCTCAAAAGGCGCTGAAGAGACTCGCCCCAAACCCGCTCAAAAACGAGATAGGGCGAGCCATCCGCACCGGGAAATCCAGACAAGATCCCCTCATCCAACACGCTCACGATGGCTGGATGGGCCACCCGCCTCGCCACTTCGGCCTCCCGGCGGAGCCGCCGAACAAGATCGGGATTGTCGACAAAGCCAGGACGCAACACCTTGACAACGACATGAGAGCCATCGCTCAGGCGCAGGGCATCAAAGGCAATCGATGTACCGCCAATTCCCAAAATGTCATTGATGCGGTAACGCCCGTCGAGAACCTGACCTCTGAGCTCAGCACGCTCAGCCAAAGTGCTTTTCTTCCGCATGCCCTCGCGCTCCCTTTGTTGCGTTGCGTGTGCACAAGCTCTGCCAAAAGGCCCCAAGAGGTCAAAAAAACGTCCAAAATCAGCTAGGATTGGCGCAAGAGGGAAGCATGGCCATTTTGCTTTTGCGACACGGAAACTCGGTGCGAAGAGATGGGTTGGATGCCGCTCGCCCGCTCAGCCAAGCGGGCCGAAAAGAAATCGAAGCCACCATCGAGCGCGCAGCCCAGGAACTTCTCGGGCAGCGGATTGGCTTTTGCGTCTCAAGTCACCTCGTTCGGGCTGTGCAAAGCGCTGAAATCGCCTGTGCAACCTTCAAAAAGGCCCGGGTTGAGGTGCCTGCCTGGATCGACGCCGATCCTTGCTTTGAGCCCGACGCCAACCCCTTGGTTGCTGCCCAACGCCTTGAAGCCCTTGAAGCTGAGCATGGTACAGTTCTGTGCGCATGCCACGAGCCAATCATCCGCCACCTCACCGCCATTCTGGCTCCTGAAGTAGGAGCCACGCCCTACGCCACTGGCGAAATCGCATGCATCGAAAACAAAAAGGTGCGTTGGCGTTTTGCGCCATCCTCCCTCGCCCCTGGCCGCGAGCGGGCATAAATGGAAAACGCTTCGAAACTCGAAGAACTCATCGCCAAGGGTGCCTACGATGAGGCCATCCAAAGCCTGATCGACACGGGCGCCTACGAAGAAGCGGCCTCGCTTTGCCTTCGCCTTTGGCGCTTCGAAGAGGCAGTCGAGTATGCCCTTCGCTCTTCGAAGCCCGAGCTCGCCTACGCCCATGCCCTCCGTTCCCGCGATCCGAAGCTCATCGAGCGCGCGATTTGCGCCCTTTCGAACCACCCTCAAGCGGCCCGCAGGGCAGCCCAGCAGGCCGAGATCGAGCGCCGCTGGGCCGATGCAGGAGCCCTCTGGGAAAAAGCAGGCGAACTCGAAAGAGCGCTCGCTTTGTACGAACAAGCAGGGGAACTCGCCAAGGCAGCACAACTTGCCGAAAAACGCGGCGAATGGCGGCAGGCAGGGATGCTCTATGAGCGCTGGCTAGATGCCAACCCCGAAGACGAGGAGGCAGCAATAGGACTTGCGCGCATTCTCCTCGCTTTTGGCAAGTCCGATGCCGCTTTGGCCCGCCTCCAGGCATGCATCCGCGGGGGTGCTCCCACTCCTTCCCTTCTCCGCTGGCTTTTCCGTGCCTTGCTTGCCCAAGGCCTTGAGGAAGCCGCACGCGAAACCCTCCGCGAACTCCGCCGCCTGGACCCAACGCTTCCAAGCAACCCCCATGATGCGCTTTCTCAGCTCGAAGCCCAAGAGCACCTTCCACGAATAGAAGAAAGGGAGCTTCTGCTTGGGCGCTATCGCCCCCTTGCCCCCTTGGGGGCCGGGGCCACCGGCCGCGTCTTTCGTGCCCTCGACCTCCTCACCGAAAGGGAAGTGGCAATCAAAATCCTCAATGCCCCAAGCCCCGAGGCCCTTCGCCGTTTTGAGCGCGAAGCCAAGCTCGGCATGCGCCTTGACCACCCGCACATCCTTCGCATCTTGCACTTCGATCCCTCCGCTCCCCTGATCGCCATGGAACTCATGAAGGAAACCCTCGCTGCGCGCCTTAGGCCAGGGGAAGCCATGCCACCGCTTCGGGTCAAAGGAATTGCCCTGGCAATCCTCTCGGGGCTTTCCGCCTTGCACCGCGCCGGTGTGATTCACCGCGATCTCAAGCCCGAAAACATCTTTTTCAACCAAAGCGGCGTGCTCAAAATCGGCGATCTCGGGACCGCTCACCTGATTGACACCCAAGCAACCCTCACGGGTGCGATGATGGGTTCACTGCCATTTATGGCCCCGGAACTCATCCATTCCTCCATTCAACCATGTCCCGCAACCGACATTTACTCCTTCGGGGTGATTCTGTTTCGCCTTCTCGTTGGCAGGCTCCCCTTTCCAGGACCGGACTTCATCACCCAACACCTCAACTCCCCAATCCCATCTGCATCAGCACTTGCACCTTGGCTTCCGCCCTCATTTGACTACCTTTTTCAGAGGCTTCTCGCCAAAAACCCTGATTCTCGACCTCAATCTGCTCAAGCCACTCAAGAACTCATCGAGGATTTGCCTTTTGAATCAGCCGAAGACAACCACAACAGCAACCTAAGGAAAGTGGAAATACCCCCTCTTGAACCCGATCCTCCACCTCCACAACCAATCCCGCTAGGAAGATACACCCTCATTGGTTCAGCCGATTACCTTGGTGTCACCATCGATATTGTTCGCGATACCCTTCTGGATCGCAAGCTTTGGTCTGTGCGTGTTCCTAGGCAAGCTCTCCCCCTCATCCATCGTTTTGCCCGTGTGCTTTCTCCTTTCATCCAATGCGTGATCGATATCGACGATGAGAGTGGCCTAGTGCTCCTCGAGGCTCCCCTTTTCCTCGCACCCCCTCTTTCGAAAGAGCACCTCCCCCTCCTCCTTCGGGCCCTTGATCTTTTGCACCATGCTGGCCTTTCCCATGGTTCAATCGATCGCCACGCCCTCGGACTCTCCCAAGCCCGTCCCTTACTCCTTTTGCCATTGCCTGCAATTCTCAGTGGCTCGTGGACACAAGCACCCTTCTTCGAGGAGCGAAAGCGCCTTGAAGCCCTCTTTCAACTGCCCTCTCAATGACTCACCTCCCTCTCAACATGCCCCCGCATTGGCACAAAACGCACAGGGATATCTTTCGTTTCAACCCAGCGATCGGCACTCACCCTATGGAGAACAACGAGTGATTGCCACTCTACCCCAACTGGTGCAACCAAACGCCCCCCAACGCGGATTTGGTTTTTGAGCAGCTCAGGAATACGTGGTGGTGCTGCGGTGAGAATCACTCCATCGAAAGGAGCGGCTTCCGGCCACCCCGCATAACCATCTCCCGTTTTGACTTTCACCCTTTTAAAATTTAATTTTTCAAGGCGCTCCTTCGCTTGCTCTGCAAGGGATTCAATGATCTCAATTGAGAACACCTCGCAACCCATGGCATCAAGCACGGCCGCCTGGTAGCCAGAGCCAGTCCCAATTTCGAGCACCCGGCAAGGAGGGTGAATTTCTAGAAGCTCCGTCATTTTGGCCACCACAAAAGGTTGGCTGATCGTTTGCCCGTGCCCAATGGGCAAGGGCCGGTTGGCGTAGGCGAGCCCTTCGAGTTCGGGTGGCACAAAGAGGTGCCGCGGAACCAGGCCAATTGCCTTAAGCACCCTCTCGTCTTTGATGCCTTCTTCGCGAAGGATTTGAACGAGCTGCGCCCTCGCTTTGGCAAAAGCATCCTCCTCACCCTCAGCCCGCACCCTCATGCCACAAGCCGCAAGCATACACCACGACACCCAACCCCACAATCGCCCCATCCAATCGCGTCCACCCATGCCTTCATCATGACGAGTCCCTTGAAAAAATCAAGGCGAGCACATGCAGCGTGGCACTCCACCCTCCAAAACGAGATCGCATGGGCTCATGCATTCCTCAACCATTTCATATCTCAGACGAATCACCGACTCGCAACTCATATCACTCCTCTCGCCACTTTGAGCACAACTCTCCATTCCCTCCCGCACCTCGCTTGCAATCACCTCAAATCCACCTGGCCATATCCTTGTTAGCTTCCATTCTTGCAAGCGCTTTGAGCCGATGCATCCGCGCCAATTTTCATCGAGCTTTCTGACAATCCCCCGATCCATTTCAAAGGTCGCTCGCAGGCCTCCACCGAGATCAACGTTCAAAAAACCATCCCCAACAACGACTGCAACCCACTCTTGGCGCATGGCATGATCCCTTCCGCAGGTGTCGATCTCTGGGTAAAAACGAAGCTCATAAATCCCGCTTTTGATTTCAATGCTTTCATGGCTCATCGCACAACCCAAAACACCAAGGAATGGCACAAGAGCGATCCACTCTTTCACCAAGTGCGCAACTTCTCTTCCCATCTCAATCCTCCAAAGCGCCCCTACACGGCCAAAACGCCTTTTGTCAAAAAAGTTTCCGATCGAGCTTGGCTTTCTGCAGCAATTCCGCTAATCGATGCCCATGAAGCTTGCATCTCTGCGTCATGGCCGAGACGGTGCACTCATCGTCGTCTCTCGCGATGGCCGCCGCTTCGCGCGGGCTCACTCCATCGCACCCACCCTTCAGTCCGCCCTTGACCGCTGGGAGGAGTGCGAGACCGAACTGCGGAAGCTTTCCGATCGTCTGGAAAGCGGTGCGATCGAGGGGGAGCCGCTTGATGTCCACGCCCTCAGTGCTCCCCTGCCTCGGGCCTATGAGTGGGTCGATGCTTCGGCATTCATCAACCACGTGATCCTTGTGCGAAAGGCCCGCGGTGCCGAGCCTCCCCCCAAGCTTTACACAGAGCCCCTCGTCTACCAAGGTGGCTCTAGCGTGCTTTTGGGGCCTCGGGATCCCATCACCCTGGCTGATCCCGCTTGGGGTTGCGATTTTGAGGCCGAGATCGCCCTGATCCTCGGCGATACCCCTGAAGGCACAACCACCAAGCAGGCACAGCGCCACATTCGCCTGATCCTTCTTGTCAACGACGTCACCCTCCGCAACCTCGTTCCCGAGGAGCTCGCAAAGGGCTTTGGCTTTTTCCTAAGCAAGCCCGCAAGTGCTTTTTCACCCTTTGCAATCACCCTCGATGAGCTTGGTGAATATTGGCGCGATGGAAGAGTTCACCTTCCACTGCGAAGCCATTTGAACGGGAAGCTCATCGGTGATCCGAATGCTGGAGAAATGCACTTTTCCTTTTTTGAGCTCATCGCCTACATCACCCGCACCCGCTCTTTTGGTGCAGGAACAATCCTTGGGAGCGGCACAGTCTCAAATGCAGACCCCTCCCGTGGTGTTTCTTGCCTTGTCGAGAAGCGAATGCGTGAAATCCTTGAAAACGGCCAAGCGCTTACCCCATTTTTGCAATGGGGCGATGAGGTTGAAATCGAGATGCAAACAAAGGATGGGGAATCGCTTTTTGGCTCGATCCGACAGAGGGTGATCCCCCGAAACCATGACCCACATCAACCAAGTTGATTGGATCTAGACGCGTTGGATGGTAAGTGCACCCATCAAGGACAGTAAGGCCGCCCAGGGTGAGGTTTGGAAGACCATGAGCGCCTGCGCTCCATGAAAGCGAGCAAATCTGCTTCGACTTCTCGCTGAGGGGGAAGGGGTGGGTGGATGGGATTGAAGCGCCTCCGGCGCCGACGCTTTTCGTAGACCGGCTCCATCCCTGCTTTGCGAAGTTCTTCGAGTCGCCAAGGATAGATTGGCGGGGCATCGGCGCAGCCCAAGCGCAAATCCTCATCGCTACAAAACAAGCGGATGTGAAAGTGGTCGTCATGTGGGGTGGCAGGCTGGCAGCTCACATCTTCAAAGCGCTCGACCAGCGCCCGAGGTGCCTTTGCTCGAACTGCCTCTTGAAGGAGCAAGGTGCGAATGTGCTCGGCCACAAAGATGCGCTGGACTTTGGCCTCCCGGTTTTCAAGGAGAACCTGGATCAAGCGCCAGTTGCGAGGCCCATCAAAGCGGACGCGGCGGTTGTCATCAGAGCGATGAGGATCACCAAAATCGATGCCAATCCCATCAGGATCGATTGGAATCGCCTTGGGGGTGATGGGCTGCCCATCCATATCAGTGAGGTAGAAAAGGAGGTCAACGTCCCGGCCCGCCCGATGAGAAGCATGGTGCGGGATGGGGCCCCCCCGGCGAAGGCTGATGTCGTTGACGTAAAGCAGGCTCTGAGGGAAGCGCTCGGCCACTTTGCGCCCTGCGCGGACGAGGGCTCTGATCATCTCGACTGTGCCGTAGAAAGCCGTGGGATTTGGTCTTTCCGGATTTGAAAAAAGCCCAAAAGCCCGCCTTGGGAGAGGTATCCCCCCCTTGAGGCGCCCCGTCGTCGGCCCACCAATTGAAGTGGAAACCCTGGGGTCAAGGCGCTCGATGCGCTCTTCCACTTCCTCCTCCCACCTGCGTTTTGGGCGCTCACTTCCGCCGAGCAGAAGGAAAGCCACGCAAAGCCATCCGAAACGACGCACTGACCTATTTTTTCTTTTCCCTGTCCACGAATCAAGTTTTTCGCTTGCATGAAGAAAGTGTCAAGTTACACTTTTCACGAGATGAACATGACAACAGTGCAGAAAGGCTGGGCGTTGGTGTGGATGCTGGTTGAAGCATGGGGTAACCGCACTGCGCGGGAGTTCCGTCCGGTTCTCGTGCGCTTGCATCGGGATTTCCAAGCCTTGTGGGGGAAACCTCCTTCGGCCTTACCCATTCGCCCTCACCCAACCCATCCTCAGAAAACACCCGCCCATCATCACCCAACACACCACACGGAAAAGAAGGGTGGTTTTGCCACTCCCGCAAAAGCCAAAGATCAGGTGAATACTTCACCCTCCCCACCCATCCCAACCACCATGATTCCCATTCGTCTTCGGAGGGGGACGCGCACCATCACATTTGAGGTGGCTCCTGGTGAGAGTGTCTTGGAGGCTGCAATCGCCGCGGGCATTTCCCTTCCTCACTCTTGCACGATGGGAGGTTGTGGGGCATGCCGCCTGCGCGCCCAAGGGGCCTTTTTCCTCAAAGAGCCCAATTGCTTGAGCGAAAGCGAACGCAGGGAAGGATATGTCCTCACCTGCAGGGCATATCCCCTATCACCGGGCTTGATCGAATGGCCTGAAAAGGAGGCATGTTCTCGTTTAAACCGTGCTCAAAAAGGTTGATATGGACACCTATCTTCCCAATTCACCTTCTGATTCTGAGCGGCCTTCCTCTGAGTCCCCTCCGCCAGAAGCCCCCTTGCGGATGAAGGATCTCTGTGAGGCCACAGGCCTCCCCCGTCAGGTGATTCACTTTTACATCCAACAAGGGCTTTTGCCTCAAGGCCACAAAAAGGGGCGCAACATGGCCTATTACACCCACGAGCATTTGAGGCGACTTCGGCTCATCAAAAAACTCCAAGAAGAGCGTCTCCTCCCTCTCAAGGCCATTCGAGCAATTCTCAACGATCAAGAGGAGCACTTCTCGGCTGCCCAACGCACCCTCCTTTTTGAAATCAAGCAGCACCTTGGCGCCACCTTCCGCCCAGAAAACGAGTCCTTCATCGATGCCGCTGAGCTATGCGAACGCAACAAGGTGCCTCTTTCTGATGTTGAGCGGATGGCTGAGCTTGGCATCATTGGCCTTCGTCGCGAAGGAGGGCTTCAAATTTCAGCCTCAGACAGCTGGTTGATCCTCCTTTGGTCCCAAGTGCGCGGGCTTTTGGGCCAAACCCCCTTTGAGGTCCAGGTAGACGATCTTGTTCCTTTCGTTGAAGTGGTGGACGTCCTTTTCTCAAAGGAGCTCAATCTGCTTTCTGCAAAGATGAATCAACTCCCACCTTGTGAGCTTGGCCGGGTGATCGCTCAGGTGATCGAAAAGGCAATGCCCCTCGTCCACTCCCTCATTCAAGGTTTACACCTTGCAAAAATCCGCAACTTCTTGGCTTCGCTTGACGAAGACACCCTGTCCAAAGGAGGCGAACCATGACAGAAAAACCATTTTCACCCTTGTCCGTGCGCCTCGACGCATTGAGTGAGGCTTTCACCGGTCTCTTTGAGGCCAGAAACCCCCTTGTCATTTTTTCGCTCCTTCCAAGTGCGTGGCGAGGCATCGCGCTTCAACGGGGAAAACAAGGTCTCCCAACCGAAGTCCCCGCTTCCCACAAGGCTTGGCTCGAGTGGAGCTATCCAAACGACGCAAAGGAAATGGGTGCACTCTACGAGTTGGCCCTTTCGGCTCAATGGAAAGCGAGTGAGTTGCCTTGGGAGATTGAAGTCGATCCCTCAAATCCAGAAACACCTCTCCTCGCCGAAGATTTTTTTGCTTGGGATAAGCTTGAAACGCATGGAATTCGATTGGACGCATCAGAGCGGGCACGCTTTCGCCATTCGGTGGCAGGATGGATGCTCTCCCAATTCCTCCACGGTGAACAAGGCGCCCTCATCGCCTCAGCCCAAGTCACCGAATCTGTCCCCCTCTTTGCAGGAAAGCTTTATGGTTCAACCCAAGTTTTGGATGAAGCCCGCCACATCGAAGCCTTCCACCGTTACCTCTGGACCAAACTCGAATGCCTCTACCCCATCAACAACAACCTCTTCGTCATTCTCGATGCCATTCTTCGCGACGAGCGCTGGGACATGAAATTTTTGGGCATGCAGCTCATGGTGGAGGGTGTGGCATTGGGTGCATTTGCAACCATTGAGCGCGAAACAGGAGAACCCCTCCTTCGCACCCTTCTCCGCTACGTGATTCAAGACGAAGCCCGGCACGTGCACTATGGAGTTCTGGCCCTCGAGCGCTTCATCCGCGATGGTCTTAACGAAGCCGAAAGACGAGAGCGTGAGGATTGGGCCTTTGAGGTGGCTCTGCTCATGCGCAATCGCTTTTTGGCTGAAGAGGTGTATGAGGAGTGGTTCGAAGGGTTGCTCTCACGGGCGGCCTGGCGCACCATCGTCCTCGAGAGCCCTGGCATGGCACGTTTCCGCCATGAGCTCTTTTCACGTCTCCTCCCCCGACTCAAGTCAATCGGCCTCCTCTCCAATCGCATTCGACCCCACTACGAAGCCTTGGGCCTTGGGGCATACATCGATCAAAGCCCAGAGGGGGTAACCACCCGCGCCTAATCTCCCAGTTAGAAATTCAACACTTCCCCTTTTTTTGGAGTGTAGGTCGAAGCCAGAAAATGGGGCACCCTGCTCCAATCTCACTCGTACAACCGATTGATTGCATGAATCCCGTGGGCTGCTCGCCCCCTTTGATTCCCTCACCTTAATAGCCACCCCCTAGTTACAGGTCGGGTTGACGCACACCTTTCTTGGCGCACTTCTCAACATCATATCGATCTGCATTCCACCAGCTCCCGCTGCTTCTCCATTCGTGCGGCCATCGCAAATGAACCCAATGAGCCCAGCTGATTCACAGTCGGCATCGTTTTCGCACTTGACAGCACAGATGCGATCAACCGCATCGCACTTGAGCGGCTTGTCGTTGTGGCTGCTTGTCCCACAGTCTCCCCCAGGGTTGCCACAGAACTGGCCTACCTTGCAGCCTGAGCCCCCATCACATTGCCTCAAGAGCTCATCACCACCTGTAACCCCTGGCCGAAGTGATTGCAAGCACTCAAGCCGGACATTGGCTCCAGGCGTTGGAGGAGCAACCGTGGTAAAGGCAATCCGCTGCGAATTCAAACCACAGCGGTTGCGAACTTCTGCTGTAAAGTTGTCGTAGAACCAGCCTGGAGCAGAATTGTTCATGCCTTGCTCGCGGGTCACCTGCTGCACGCGGCAAACCTCTCGACCCTCTTCGACACGAAGGAAGGTGCGGCCCGCGAGGGAGCGGCAGCTTGGGGGATTGAGCCCAGACCCAGGACGGGGTAGGATTTCAAGCACCTCACAGTTGACCCGCCCGTCAGGAGCGGGGTTGAGAGGCCGCGGAAGGCAAGCTCCTCCCAGTGCACTTGCGATCTTTTCGATGATCCTGCTCACGGCCCGCTCGAAGCTTGGGGCGCAAATCGATGAAACCGAAACAGCCACGCCCGCTTGGGCAAGCCCCGCTGCCACTTGGAGGATGCGCCGCGCAGGAATCGCAAATCCGTCTGGGCTTTCACACGCGGGCCTAAAATCGATGGGCATCCGCGTCTCATCCACCACATGCTGCATGTCGGGACGATCAAGAATCGCACTGTATTCTCCTCTTTCAGCCGAGTCCTCGGCATTGAGGGGAATCCCAGTGATTGCCGAAAACACAAGGAGGTTTGGACTGCGGCGAAGGCCGAGGTAGCCCTCCACGTATCGCTCCACAGGGAAAACAAAACCCCGCTCCGGCCTCGCATCTCCGTTCGAATCACATGCCACATTGATCCTTGGCCCGCGGTGAATCTCCATGAGCCGGTAGTTCATCAAAGAGCAATCCTCTTCATCGGTAAGCATGAGGATGGCGAGAACCGAGTTCTCACGGATAAAGCCTCTGTTTGCTCCATCGCCATGACCAACTTGGTTTTGTGTGATTCCATCTGGAGCCACAAAGCGAGGTGGCTGGTAGTTAGGTCGCGTCCACGATTGAGGGGAAGAGGGAGACAGGGCCTTGAGCACCGCCTCAAGCTGCTGCTCAAAGCCACAACCAGTAATTCCTAAAGTGGATGCACAGCGGATTGTCTCGGCAAAAGCATTGGGATCCATTCCGCGATCAAACCGGAAAATGGTGGTTCCGTCACCCGTGGGACAACGGTTGAGGAGTCGGCCATCATCACCCAAACCAGGCCGGCAGGTCCCAATTCCAGTCACTGGGCCAGAGCCCATGTCGCTCGAGATGATGCCAACGTGCATCGAACGCACGGGGGTAAAATCTTCCCTTCCATCTTCGTCGAGATCCCCTGAAGCCAAAATCCGAACGATGCGGGGGATCTCGCGGGTGAGCTTCATCTGCTCCTCTCTCATCGAACCAGAGTTATCGACCATGAGGAGGAGATCGACTGTATCGACAGGAGTGATTTGAATGGTCTGGCCAACCGCCGAGCGCGTGCAGGGAGTGACTGGACCAAGCTCGCGTTCGAGGCAGGCATTACACAAAAAAGCAAACACTGAAAAAAACAAAGGGTTTTTAAGACGATGCGTTTGCATAGCCTTCAAATCAAACCTAGCACAACGAGGTGGCTGGTGTCCATGCCATCCAAAGGCATCAAGGGAGCTCTTGGGGAGATGGGGGAGGCGCTTCTGCGCTCTCCCCTTCCCCAGTTGAAGATGAAGAAGGGTGGGTCTCGGCTGGAGAAGCCGGAAAAAGCTGGGGAGGGGGAGGGGTTGAGCCACGTGGACGCCCATACCAGCGAATGCAACGGAGGCCTGGAGGTAAGCCCCCGCTTGGCCACTCGCTTGGACGTATACCAGGCGCGATTGGAGGACGGAGAAAAGGCGCTGGGTCGCAGTGCTCACCATCCCGAATCCACATGAAATGGAGGTGAGGAC
>JANWYL010000079.1 GCA_025056955.1 Sandaracinaceae bacterium
TTCGATATCGACTTGGGGATTGATTTGAGAGAGGCTTGGAACCACCGCTTGTTGCACCAATTTGATTGTTTCATAGTCACTTTGTCCCAAAAACAGCTTTCTCCCTGCAAGCATTTCCCATAAAACGATTCCAACCGCGAACACGTCGGCTCTGGCATCTACCGGCTCGCCCCGCGCTGCTTCAGGAGATAGATAGCTAAACTTGCCTTTGATGACACCTGGATCTGTTTTTTCCAATTGAGTTGCTGCTTTTGCGAGCCCGAAATCGGTTATTTTTACTTCACCTCGTTTGGAAATTAGGATATTTGCTGGCGAAATGTCGCGGTGAACAATCCCAAGCTCTCGCCCGTTTTCGTCTTGTAATTCATGCGCAAATGAAAGGCCTTTGCATACTTCTATGATGATGTAAATCGCTTCCTTTAATGGAATTGTTTTTTTGGCTTTTTGATGTTGTTCAAACATCGTGCGGAGGTTACAGCCATCGACATACTCCATCACGATGAAATAGGTGTTATCCGCAGAGCCAATATCGAAAACACTCACAATGTTTGCATGTGAAAGGCGGGCGCCGAGCCGGGCTTCATCCAGAAACATCGCGATGAAGCTTTTGTTTTGAGCAAGGTGGGGAAGGACCCTTTTGATCGCCACTTGCTTGCGGAAACCCTGGACAGAAATGGCTTCGCCTTTAAAAACCTCGGCCATTCCACCTGCTTCAATGCGCTCTGTCACTCGGTATCGTTGCTGCGCAGCCATGCGTTGCTCTCCAGGCCACGGTTAAAATCCAACCAAAGCTTAGTGCCTCAAAAAAGCGTAAGTCGAGCTTGGACTTTTGCATTTGATGAGCTTACTTGATTTTATGGATCATCGGCAGCGGCTTCAACAATCAGAGGGCAAGGCGCCTGGCGACGGGGTGCTTTCCACAGTTGGACTTCCTCAAATTCGGATCGCGCCTTCGATTTTGGCGGGAGACTTTGCACGCTTGGCAGAAGAAGTGGAAGCTGTTGCGGCGGCAGGGGCAGATTGGATTCACGTCGATGTGATGGACGGCCACTTCGTTCCAAATTTGACGGTTGGACCGCCGGTTGTGGCCGCGCTTCGGCGGGTGTGTGGATTGCCCTTGGATGCGCACCTCATGGTGAGTGAACCAGATCGCTGGATCGATGCCTTTGCAGAGGGAGGAGCCGACATGATCACCGTGCATGTTGAGGCCACTTGCCACCTTCATCGGGTGCTCGAGCGCATTCTCAGTCGGGGGAAGCGCGCGGGTGTATCGCTCAACCCAGCGACCAGTGAGGAAGCGATCCGGTATGTGTTGCCAATTGTGGATTTGGTTCTCGTCATGACTGTGAATCCTGGCTTCGGAGGGCAGCGCTTCATCTCATCTGTTTTGCCCAAGATCCGGCGCATCAGGGAATGGATCGATGCGATGGATCGCCACATCGACCTCCAAGTGGATGGGGGCATCGATGCCAAAAGCGCGGCTTTGGTCGCTCAAGCGGGAGCCAACGTGCTGGTTGCAGGAACCGCAATCTTTGGCCAAGGCCCGCCCTCAACCTCCAAAAACGAGCGATACGCAAAGGCCATTCAGCTTTTGCGCAAGGCTGCCCATGGGTCTCAGGCCGAAGCATGGGAGGTGGACTTGGGTGAGCAGAACAGAGACTAAGGATGGTTTTCACTTTCGAGTAGCGCCTTGCGCATTGCCTTGAGCTTGGCTCTGAGGAAGGGGTTGAGGTAACGCTTTTTAAGCAAGGCGACTTCTTTTTCGGTCAAAGGCCGGTACTCACCTGCCTTAAGCCCCTCGATGGTGATGCCTGCAAAACTTTGGCGCACAAGCCTCAACACCTCGTGTCCGACCGCTTCGCCCATCCGGTGGATCTGGCGATTCCTGCCTTCATAGAGGGTGATGTGAAGCCATGTCGATTTCATGTCGCTTCTCAACACAAAGACTTTTGCAGGTTTGGTGATCTGACCGTCGTCGAGGGTGACACCTTGTCGGAGTCGTTCGAGTGTTTCTATTGATGGTACACCCCTTACTTTTGCCAAATACACCTTTGGGACATGGCCACGGGGATGGAGGAGGGCGTTTGTCATTTCTCCATCATTTGTGAGAAGAAGGGCGCCACTTGTGTGAAAATCAAGCCTCCCTACCGGGTGCACCCGCACACCCAAGCGTTTCACCACCTCCCCAACGCAAGGTCGGCCTTCTGGATCGTGCATGGTGCAAACCATGCCTTTGGGCTTGTGAAAGAGAAAGTAAGCTGGCTTTTCAACCACAATCCGGCGCCCATCCACCTCGATCCGATCCCGGTGCGGATCTACCCGTGTTCCAAGCTCAGTGACGATTTGACCATTGACCCGCACCCGGCCAGAAGTGATGAGGATCTCAGCGTTCCGGCGGGAGGTGACCCCTGCGCGGGCGATGATTTTCTGCAGGCGCTCTTCCATGCTTTATCCAAAAGTGAGAGGAGAAAGCCTCCCTTTCAAGGAGTTGCGGTCAAAGCGCTTCAATCATTGGTTTCGGTTGAAGCATCTTGAGTGAGCATAGGGAGCGCATCGATGCCGCCGTCGAGCGGACATTCAGGGTGAGGGGGAGTTTGGGCGCAGAGGTCAAAACGGCGGCGAAGACAGGCAGAGCAACAAAGGAGCAAGAAGAACAAAAAGAACCACCACCGATTCAAGCTTTGACCTAGACCATGAGGCCTCGCGCGGGTGCCTTTATTTTTTGTGGGCATGGTTCAATGCGAAATCTGTACGAGGCGGTGCTTGCCATTGCACGCCATCGCTCAGCCAAAAGATCAAGCCGCCAGCCAAAAGCAGGGCGCCGCCGGCAATGAGCGGAATGCCCGCACTCAGGTTTTGCTCTTCGCCGCGCAGGCAAATTGTTCGGGCGTGGTTGTAAAGCTCGCAAGTTGAATCCAAAGACGCCCAAATGCCAAGCCCGAGGGCCGAGGCGCCGAGCGCGACAAGGAGCACAGGGGCAAAGGCATGAGACACAAAACGCTCCAGGGGATTTGACTGAGGAGAAGGGGAAGGAGAAAGGGTTGGTGGCGGGGAGGAGGATTGATCGGTTAGGAGAGCGGGTGAGCGGGGCAACTGTGATGGATCCAACAGCCACAGGCGCTCTTCTTCGTTGATGAGCCTTCGGATGGTGAGGGAGATTTCCGCCTCTGGTGAGGCCTCAGGTGAGATGGTGATTGTTGCCATCCGGCGTTGATCCTCAGTGCCTTGGGTGAGGGTGTGGAGCGAGAGGGCGAGCTCGACGAGGCGACCATCACGAAACCAAGGGCTCACGCAGATGAGGCGCACAGCACCCAGCTCATGGGCCAAAGCGAGCGCGTCTTCGAGCCGGTCGGGACGAAGACGGGAGGGAGGAAGCCGAGCCCAAAGCGCTCTTCGGTCAAACAAAGAGAGCCCTTGCTTGCGCAGCAACCCCTCGAGCATTTCGAGTAGCGCTTCGCTTTCTTGTCGAGACGCGTTGCCACCAAGCTCGAGGAGAAGCGTGAGAGGGGAGGGGTCTTCGCTTGGTGTTTCCGCCAAAAGGGGCTTGGCATGGAGCCATGGCCAAGTGCACCAAAAAAGAAAAGACCAAAGCCATGGTCTTCTCGGTGGAAAAACCTGCATAGGATTGGGATTGCGCAGCAAAATGGAATCAGACAGGGTCATTTTCAAAACCATGGAGGTGGCATGAAAACCTCGGACGAGCTCTTTCATCCCACAGAAGAACACAGGCTTTTGCGCCAGGCTGTTATCGACTTTGCCCGCAAAGAAGTTGAGCCTCAAGCAGCCGAGTTCGATCGGAGGGGTGTGTTGAATGTTCCCCTCTTTCGCAAGCTCGGTGAACTGGGGTGGCTTGGAATCACCATTCCGGTTGAGGATGGTGGTGCAGGCATGGATGCGGTTGCTTCTGTGATCATTCACCATGAGCTTGCAAAGTACGATCCCGGCTTTGCCCTTGCATACCTTGCTCACTCCATTCTTTTTGTGCACAACTTTTACCATTGTTCCACCCCAGAGCAACGAAAGCGCTACCTTCCAAAGACCCTGAGCGGTGAGTGGATTGCTGGAATGGGAATGACTGAACCAAATGCTGGGACGGATGTACTGGCCATGCAAACAACGGCGCACAAGGAGGGTGATTACTGGGTTCTAAGGGGGAGTAAAACCTATATCACCAATGGGTGTGAGGGCTATTGCTTTCTTGTTTATGCGAAGGTGGATGGCAAAATCACCGCTTTTGTTGTGGATCGCAGTTGCCATGGTTTTTCAACTTCTCAACACATCGAAAAGATGGGGATGCGATCTTCAACCATGGCAGAGCTGATTTTTGACAACTGCCGCGTTCCAGAATCCAACCTCCTCGGTGAAGTGGGTGGTGGTCTCACCCACATGATGCGCAACTTGGAGATTGAGAGGGTGACGCTCGCAGCGATCAGTGTTGGGATTGCGGAGCGTTGTGTTGAGATCATGGTGCGTTATGCGAACGAGCGACACACCTTTGGCAAGCCGATTGCCGAACACGGACAAATCCAGCGCTACATCGCAGAAGCCTACGCAGCCAAAGAAGCAGCCAAGGCATTGGTTTACAGCGTTGCTCATGACATCCGACCCGATCGCCGCAACCGGATCGCTTCCGACGCGGCAAAGCTTTTTGCAGCACCAGTTGGAAAAATGTGTGCTGACTATGCGATGCAAGTCATGGGTGGAGCAGGTTATTGCAGCGAATACCCAGTTGAGCGCTTCTATAGAGATGCAAAGCTTCTTGAAATAGGAGGAGGGACGCTAGAGGCACATCACAAAAACATCACGAAAGACTTATCAAAGGCGTTGAAATAATTTTTGCTGGCACAACCTTTTTCCATCCTGAGGGAGGCAATGAGCGAGGTGAAGCCGGGGTTTATGGGTGATTCGGGTTCCAAAGGAGGTGATTTTCCCGCTTCTTCAAGTGGGATAGAGGAGGCGAATGCGCGGCCTGGGGAGGGGGGTGTGACAGAGAGCGGAGGGGGAAAACCCCAGGGTGCATTGC
Organism: Sandaracinaceae bacterium; assembly: GCA_025056955.1. Classification (GTDB taxonomy): domain Bacteria; phylum Myxococcota_A; class Polyangia; order Polyangiales; family Sandaracinaceae; genus JANWYL01. The sequence continues at coordinate 5,024 of JANWYL010000079.1, forward strand.
TGATTACGGGAATTTGTGGACGCCTTGGAAGACTTGCCGTGCGCATCTTCCATCGCGAGGAGCAGGTGATTGGCATCGATCGCAGACCATTTGAAGACAAGCCCAAAGACGTGATTCATCACCGCTTTGATTTGCGCCGAAAAAAAACCAGGGATGTGTTCCGCGCTGGGGGCATTCGGGCGGTGATTCACCTCGGCATCATGCATGACCTCCGCGCAAGCCCAAAAGAGCACCACAGCTGGAACGTGGTGGGCTTTCAACACCTGCTTGAGTACATTGCGCTTTATAAGGTGTCCAAGCTTGTGGTGCTTTCGAGTGCGAATGTGTACGGGCCGAGTCCAGAAAATTCTCAGTTTTTAACAGAAGATGCGCCTCTTCTTGGCGCGCAGCATTTTTCGGAGATCCGCGATCTCATCGAAATGGATCAGCTGGCCCAGAACTTTTTGTGGAAACAGCCAGAAGTGGAGACGGTTATCCTCAGGCCATGCCACATTTTGGGCAGTGTGCGGAATGCTCCTTCGAACTACTTGCGCTTGAAGCGTCCCCTTCGCGCGCTTGGCTTCGATCCCATGGTGCAGGTGATTCATGAAAGGGATGTGATCGAGGCCATTCGCCTGTCCTTGCGCCCTGGAATTCGGGGTGTGTTCAACTTGAGGGGGCCAGGTGAAGTGCCTCTGGGTTTCATTTTCCGTGTGCTTCAGCGAAAGCCGATTTCCATTCCATCGACGTTGCTTGAGTGGGGGCTTCACAGGGCCTTCAAGTGGCGGCTCACCTCTTTTCCAGCTCCTGAGGTGGATCACGTTCGCTACGTCTGCATGGTTGATGACAGCCGAGCGAGAAAGATCCTCGGCTTTCAGCCGAAGTACTCAATCGAAGAAACCATTTGTGCGGTGCTGGAGGATTGACTCACTTTTTTGATTCGAGGTGCGCAAGGTGGCGCCTTGCCACTTCTGCCCAATTGCCTTGGGGATTGAGTTCGAGATAGGCGCGCCACTCTCGGCTGGCTTCTTCGTAGGCCCCAAGCATTTCGAGGCTTAAGGCAAGATTGAAACGTGCATCAGCAAAAGATGGGTCTGATGCGAGCGCAGCCCGAAAATACGCGCAAGCGCTTTCGTGATCCCCTTCTTCAGCAGCGATAAAGCCAAGGTTGTGCAGTGCCTCAGGCTGGCCTGGATCCACCGCAAGCGCCTTATGATAGAGGGCGATCGCTTCATCGACGGCCCCCCGCCGAAAACGCAAATTCCCAAGGTTGGTATAGGCGTGAGCAAAGCGTGGGTCAATTTCGATTGCTCGGCGGTAGGCTGCTTCGGCCTGATCGCAGGTGAGCGGATCGTCATCGAGACGCGCCCCTTCAAGATAGGCTTCGTAGGCCAATCGACGGCGTTCAGCAGGGTCATCAGGTGGCAGGAGGGGCTCCAGCGAAAAGTCCAAAAGGAGCTGCCCGCTTTGCGGCTCCCAACGCCTTCGCTCATTCCAGACAACGAGCCGATCGCCCTCCGATTCGATGCGGAGTTCCGCAAGGGGGCGCAAAAGGCCTGGAATTTTCGTGCGCAGGGCTTCGACAGCAAGCCTCATTTGCCGAAAAGGCACGCCGGATTCGAGCAATAACCATGCCCGCCGAATGCTCAGAAGGTCTTGGAAAGAATAGTACGACTTCCCCTCGATGGTGAGGGAGGGAGGGATCAAACCAATCCGCGCCCAGTAACGCAATCGGCGCTTTGAGATCCGAGTCAGGCGAGAGACCTCGTCGATGTCGAAGCGATCGAGAAGGGGGGAGTTCTCCGAGCAAACCTTTTCCCCTCTCTTTTCGGGCTCTTGAGAAGCAAACTCACTCTCATCCTCCCAAGAACCAGAACCCCTTTCTTTTGTGCGTTGGGCGAAATCGACGAGAATCACGTTGGGCGGGAGCTGGTTTTTAGAAGAACTCACTGCCCTTGATCGTGGCTGAAGGAGCTCGTCAAGGTCAAAATCAAGGCAATTCTTGGTATGGCTTTTTATGGAGGAGGCGGATCATCGGGTGCTTGGGAGACGAGGCGATAGACGTAAGCAAATGTGATAATTGCGGCAACCACCATGAGGGCAAATATCCACATGGCCGCTGATTATTTTGATTCCGATTTTCAAAAAAGCGAGTCTCCGCTCGATGCATTGCGGCAGGCTTGCTTGCGTTGGAGGCGCGCTCAAGCCGAGTTGAAGAGGGCGCGATGGGGAGGAGATTCGGAGGCAGAGGAGACAGCGCTTCAACAGTGTGCAGAGGCTCGGGCTGCCCTTGGCAGCGGGCGGGGTCGGACGCTTCTTGAGGAGGCCCTTCGCTTGGGGATTGTGGACGAAGATGGGCACGTGCTTTTTTTGCGCCACTTGGCCGATGCAGCGCGCGAAGAATGGCTGTATCGGGTCGGCGCTCCGGCTCCCCCTCTTGAAAGCACGGTTTTCCAAATGCAAAGCAGCCCTCCGAGAAAGCTTAGCGATTGGCTTGATGAATTCGAAAGCGTTTGTTCTTTTGCCGCACTAAAAGGGCTTTTGGAAGCCCTTGTGCCAATTCATTTGCGCTTGCTTGAGGCCCACGGAGAGGCCGATGTGATTGCCAATCGGGTTGAGCGTCGGGGACCCCAAAGGGAGGAGCTTGCGGTTGAGGCCCAGAAGGTGCTTTGCGCCACTGACGAGGCGATTGAAGAAGCGCGCGAACGTGCTTGCGCCTCCGCAGGCCTGCCAAGGCGAAGCAAGGAGACCGTGCAAAGCATTCTTGCTTGGTTGCGTGTCCAAGGGGTTCAAGGGCTTTGGGCTGTGCAGTCCAGGCGATTGCGGTTGGGATTGGCTTTCCGAGGCATGGGCGCTGAGGACGGGGTCTTGGAGCGAATCAGGGTTGAAGCCGGTGGTGTGCCATGCCCAGAGGTGGCCCTCGTGGACCCACCCCACGAAGTGCGCCTCGCTTTGCCCAAGAGGGAATGGGGGGGCTGGTCTGAGCTGCAAACGGCCGAGGCATTGGGGAGGGCCATTGCATTTGCTTGCGTGGCTTCTTCTCCCGCAGTTGAAGAGAAAATGGCTCCTTTTGCTCCCATTGCAGCGTGGACTGGTTCCCTTTTTGCCTTGCTTCTTGGGGAAAGGCTTTTCATTCAAAAGAGGCTTGGAAGCGAGCGCAGAGAGGGGGCTCTGATTGGCGCCTGGTTTCGTTACCTTTTCCTTGCCTGGATGCGGTTGGAATCACTGCGTCTTTTGGTGCGCGCACAAAGGATTGACCTTCGGAGCCCGGAAGCTTGTGAGCTTGCATCAAAGGCTTTGGGCCTTCCACCCACCCCAGAGCTTGGAATCGCCATCGTCGCTTTTGAGCCAAGTCCTGCAATCGAACTCCGCAGCCAGTCTTTGGCCCTTGCCCCATGGCTGCACCTGGCCTTGCGCGAACGTTTTGACGAAGATTACTTTCGAAACCCTCGGATTCGGGAGTTTTTCCTGAGTGCCTTTCTTCGTGGCGCTCGCCTGTCACGCCGAGCCTGGGCCCACGAGCTTAGCTCATCCCCCCAAGACCCCCTTCAAGCGTTGAAGGAGTGGGTGGCAGAGGCCCTGGCCTAGGCCAAGGGCTTGCCCGCGCTTGAGTTCAAGCGATCCTCTTGATGAACAAGATGCATCGAGAAAGCCCAAAGCCCTTTTTTCTTTCGCCTGCCTACCTTGAGGAACTCGCCAGGCGTCGCCAAAGCCTGCTTGAGCGGCTCAAGCCTGGAGAGGTGTTGATCGTTGGGTCTGTCCCTTTGCAAGTTCGAGGTGGAAGCATCGAAGAAACCCGGCGGCAAGACGGGGATTTTTTGTACTTGGTGGGCATTGACGAAGCTGAAAGCGTGGCTGTGTTCAGCCGGGCCCATTCTCAACATCGCTTCGTTTTGTTTTTACGGCCTTGTGACATGCACCGTGAAGTGTGGGAGGGACCAGCCATCGGTCCCGAAAATGCTCCCTCTTTGCTTGGCGCGGATGCGGCTTTCCCCATCCAAGAGCTCGAGGCGCGTTTGCCGGACTACCTCGCAAATGCCCTGCGGGTGCATCATTCCTTTGGACGCCACCCAGCCCTCGATGCCAAGATCCTTTCTGCCCGCGACGTGCTCCGTCGGAGGGAGCGAAATGGCATTCATTGGCCTCGGATTTTTTGTGATCTCGCCGAGGTTGTGCACCCTTTGCGCCTTCGGAAGAGCGCTTTCGAAGTCGATATGATTCGGGAAGCCGTCCGCATCACTGAGGAAGCGCACCTTCGGGCCATGCGGGCTGGGCGTCCTGGGGCATATGAGTACAACGTCGAGGCTGAGCTCCTTTTCACCTTCAAAAGCCACGGAGCCAAACCTGCATATGAGTGCATTGTTGGGGCTGGCTCCAACGCCACCATCCTCCATTACCGACGCAATACCAACCAAATCCAAGATGGTGATCTTGTGCTGGTTGATGCAGGGGCTGAATTTGGTCACTATGCCTCAGATATCACCCGCACCTTCCCCGCAAATGGCCGATTCACACCTATTCAGCGCGCGATTTACCAATCGGTTTTAAATGCCCAACTCCAAGCGATTTCGGCGGCCAGGCCCGGCGTCACCCTCGAGACAATTCACCATGTTGCGGTGCGCGCAATCACCCAAGCAGCAATCGAGCTGAACTTAATCGCTGGCCCTTTGGACGATGCGATTGCAAGCGAACGATACAAGGCGATTTACCCTCACCGCACTTCTCACTGGTTGGGTGTGGATGTGCACGATGCTGGCCCCTATTTTCTCCTTGACTCAAGCGGTGCTCACCCATCTCCACAGCCTACTGTCCTTGAGCCTGGGATGGTGATCACGATTGAACCCGGCATCTACGTGCGGCCTCATGAACACCTATTGCCCTCCGCTGCACCCTACCTTTACCTTGGAGTGCGCATCGAAGATGATATCCTGATCACCGAGCATGGTGCGGAAGTGTTGAGTACTCGCTTGCCCAAAGAACCAGACGCCATTGAGGCACTCCTAGGTGGTTGCTAGATCATGAGTTCCGCGCAAGCCCTGATCGAACGCCACGCAAAGGAATTCGATGAAGCATTGGTTCGCTTTCAAGATTCACCAAGCGCTTTGTGGTTGATTGCGAGCGCAAGCATCGAATTTTTGGAGCGGCTCGAGAAAGGCTTGCCTCAGGGAGGAGAGGGCCAGATCGCTTCTCTCAAACAGCGTGCCCATGCGATTCGGGCACGTGCCCACCCGCAGATTTCTCCTTCTGAATCCGAAGCGCTCAGCGAGTGGGTGGATTTGGCAAAAAAGCGCGCCCTTTTGGAGGAGAAAGTGCGCCAGGCGATTGCCCAGCTGCCCCATCCCATCGAGGATCGGCATGGCGTTTTCGAGAGGCTCAGCCAAGTTGAGGAGGCACTCGAGCAGCACAGGGGAGAACTCCAGCTCGAAAGCCCTCCACGGTTCGAAAAAGCAGCTCTTTTTCTCCGGGCTCTCTACCCAGACTATGACCCTTTTGGCCTGCCTGAAGAGTTTGTGCTGGCTCGAGGCAAAAAAGCATGGATCAAGCTGCACGAAGGCCACGCGAGCAAGCCTTCCTTGCGGCGCTTTCTTTTTTCATCCTCCTTTTTGCTTGGGGCAGCTTACCTCAGCGCACTCATCTCTGGGCTTGCCCTTTTTCACTTTGGCGCACTCGAGCGGCTTTTGGCAGTGTTTTCCGTGTTTGGAAGCCTTGCTTTGGCGTTTGGATTTTTGGTGGCAGCCCTCTTCCAGCGACGCAAAGAGATTTTTGAGCGCCCCCTCGTCCTTGAAGTGTGGGGATGGCGCAAGCGGCTTGAAAAGAAATGTGCGGAACTCGAAGAGGAAAAAGAAAGGCTCCATGGCGTTGTTTTGGCCATCAAAGAGCTCGATAAGTTCTCGCTTTCTCAAGAAGGGAGAAGGCTTGCCCTTTTTGAGGAAGAACTTCCGGCGCTTGCGCCTTGGGTTCGCCTTTGGGTTGGAGGTTTCGATGGGGAAGAAAGCCTCCGTTTTACGGGCTAGGGAAAATACAGGCTCCAGTCGATTTTCTTTGTGCGGGCGAGTGCAAGCGCCTCGATCATCGCCCGATGCAAGCGGCCGTTTGTCGCCAGAATTTCCCCGTCGAGCGGATTCATGGGTTGACCTGAGTGATTGCTCACCTTTGCTCCTCCAGCGATCGCAATCGCCGCACCCCCAACAATATCCCACGGGCCAAGCCGGTGTTCCCAGTACCCATCATGGCTTCCTTGGGCAAGCAGGCAAAGATCAATCGCTGCTGATCCCATGCGCCTCACCCCTTGGGCTTTGAGCAAGAGGGTGGCATGCTCAGCGATGTTGTTTCGGGGGTTCACCCGAATGTCGTAGGGAAATCCAGTGGCCAGGAGGGCTTCTTCGAGGCGATCGACCTTGCTCACCCTGATCGGGACACTCCTCCCACCTTGAATCCGAATCGCACCCATCCCAACCCCCCCCATCCAGGTGATCCCCATGGCTGGAGCGTTCACCACCCCCATCACTGGCTCGTAATACCCTGTTTCACCCATGCGAGCCAGGCCAATTGAGACGGCAAACGCGAAGTGGCGATGTGCAAAATTGGTTGTGCCATCAAGGGGATCACAAAACCACACCCACTCGCTTTCAATCCGATCTCCAAGGCTACCCTCTTCAAGCACCATCGAGGGGAGGCCAGGTTTCCCAGCCATCCCTTCTTCCACCAGGCGCCGACGGATCAGGGCTTCGCTTTCGCGATCAAAAGGGGTCACAAGGTCAATCGCACCCTTGTGCTCAACCGATAGCTCCTGATCCTGACGGAAAGCAGATTCGAGCAGGGCACCTGCCTCTTCGGCAATTCGCTGGGCCGTTTCAAGCCATTTTTCAAGGGGCATCTTCATATATGAATATGAAAATGGATATTTAGTTGGCAAATTTAGATTTTTGATAATCAACAGAAAGATCTAAAAATTCGGCAATGTCCAGATTTTCGATGTCATCTCTCTGGTTTGCTTGAATTCCATCACTGATCATCGTCATGCAAAATGGGCACGCGGTTGCGACTTTTTGAGCACCTGTTTGTATGAGCTGGAGAGAGCGTTTTCGATTGACCCGCTCGTGGCCGCGTTCCTCCTCTTTCCACATTTGCGCTCCCCCTGCACCGCAGCACAGCCCATTTCTGCGATTCCAGTCTTTGACTTCAACAAGGGTGACTCCGGGGATGGCGCTCAAAATTTCTCTCGGGGATTCATAAACTCCATTGTATCTTCCGAGATAGCAACTGTCGTGATACACAACTTTGGCATTTACTGGTTTTTCCGGTT